>NZ_DJBA01000019.1:0-120924 GCF_002435615.1 Clostridium sp. UBA5988
TTACATCTTCAATGTTTACTATATCATCGATATTAGTGTAAGCTACCTTCTCACAAATTAATACTGGATCTAAACAATGGATGAGGACCCTACTGGGGGAAGATGCAAAATTAGCACCTGCATCAAGCAATGCTTCGTAGTTTGATTGACAGGCACCTGCAAAAATAACCAAATCATCATAATTAGAATTATAACTTCTTAATAAAGAAACACATTCTACAAAGTATTTTGAGTTCCTATAGTTTCCAAGATCCATATAATCTAATATATTCTTGCTCATTCCATCATGGCCCGTAATTACAACTATATCTGGGTTTATTTCCTTTACTAAATCTAGTATCTGGGAGGGCTGATCCTTTTCTGCTATGACTTTACCTACAGCCTCAATGGATAATTGCTTATATGTTTTTAAACAAATATCTAGGTATTGAGGATCACCATCAATATGAAGAATTTTACCTGGTCTTCCAAAGAATAATTCACTATTTTTAAAAGATGTACCTTTCTTTTCTTTTCTGTTTATCTCAGTGTCTATAACTCTTAATGCAGCGGAACTCCCTCTTGTATATGACCTTGATAGCAAAACTTTCTTTAGAGCAGTATTTACTTTTTTATTAAATACTTTATCTTTCTCCCCAACTCCCTCACTATCAATAACCTCTAAATCATCTTCTATGCTATCTGCTTCAATTCTTATATTTAACCCCTTTAATAAATATTTTTTTACTCCCTTATCATCAGTTTCTATATCTATTATTTTAAAGACTATATCTTTATTATAAGATTTTCTTACTACTCTATCACCTATATTCACCTATATCTCTCCTCATGATTTCCTCTTTATATCATATGAACTTTACTTAATAATTGTGAGATATTAGACTTATTATATAGATATAAATAGATAAAAAGTTGTGGTATATCACATATTCCACAACTTTTTTAATATGCTCAAGGATAATCTCCTTAAATATTATAAAATTCTTTAAATTGTCTCATAAAGTTCTCAAATTTTTCTCTTTCTTGTATAAGCTCTTCCATTTTCTTGTTAAAAGTGTTTTGTACCCAATTTACTTCATTATAATAATACCTATTACATATTCTCCAATATCTTTGAGGGAACATCAAGAATGCATATAGCACCATATATTCATCATCCTCTATTGGAGATATTTCATTATAATTATCAATGATAAGCTTTGCTATTTCAAAATCCCATTCTCGCCTCTTTAAAACTTTAATCATAAAATTAGATAAATCAAAAGCTCTGACCTCTCTTTTACAGTAATCGAAATCTATTATACTTACTTCATTTTTTTCGTCTACTATTATATTGTGATAAGTAAAGTCATGATGGCAAAAGCTTTTTTCTTCCTCGGATATCCTACAAATATTATAATAATTAGATTGATTTAGAACCTCTAGGGCCTTTTGACCTAAAACTTTATAATAGTCCATTGATTTTATATAATTTAAATCAAAGTCTGTCTTATGATTCCTTTTCTTTCTAACCATTTCTTTCATCTTATCAAAGGATTTTATCCTTTTTTCCATTAAATGAGGCCATCTTCCTAAGTCAGATTTTAATTTGCTATTCTCAGATGGTTCATATCCCTTTGACGCTAAATGAAAATTAGCTAGAGCTCTAGATGCCAATATTAGATCATCATCACTATGGAAATCACATTCTCTCCCTTCTATCCATTGAGATAAAGTATAAATATCTTCGTTTACTAAAGCATATGGTTTTTCCTCTGTATTAAGATAATATCTATCTATGTTCTTAAACCCATTATTGTATAGATGTTCTTTAGCTCCATATACAAAGAATAATTTTTGAGTACCATAGCTTATTTTCTTTAAGCACCTGACACCTTTATTAGTTTTTAATTGATATACACCCTTATTAGGTTTAATATTTTCAATTTTAATATCAAATTGACGTTCAATTTCAAACTCTCTCATCATAATTTCGCACCCCCTCTATAATTTATATGTATCACCATGATAATTTAGAATAGCCATAACATATTTGAGTTTTAGTGAATAGTATGGATTATAATACCTATTGTAAAGGAGCATTTATATGAATATTGGTATAGACATTAGAGCTGCCAAATGGTACAGGGGTACAGGTATAGGAACTTATTCCTATCAGCTCATAAACGCTATTAATAAAATTGATACCTTAAATAAGTACACCCTCTTTAGTGATTGTAATTCTACGCCCATAAACTTTAACTCTAATTTTAAAATTTGCTCTACTCCTAATATAAATACTAATAATTTTTGGGAAAGTGTAAGTCTTCCTATAAATTTAAACAATGAAGATTTAAACATATATCATGTACCTCAAAATGGTATCGGCTTACCTTTGGATCATAATCTTCCTTTTGTTATCACTCTCCATGATACAATTCCAGCACATATGCCAGACACAGTTGGTGATAAATATCTTAGTCTTTTCAACAGTTCCATGGAGGATATAGTAAATAGATGTGATGGTATAATTACTGTTTCTAATTTTTCTAAGGAAGATATATCAAAGGATTTTAATTTCCCCAAAGAAAAAATATATGTTACCTATTTAGCTAGTGAAGATATCTATAAACCCCTTGATAAAATTCTATGCAGTACTATAATAAAAAAATACTATTCTTTACCTAAAAATTACATTTTATATACAGGTGGTTTCAGTCCTCGAAAGAATATTTCTGGTCTTATAGAAGCTTTTAGTAGAATTCATGATAAATTACCTAATGAAATGAAGTTAGTCATAGCAGGAACTAAGGGTAAATCCTATAGTATTTATAAGAATCTTTGTGAAAAGTTAAAAATTACTGACAAAGTCATATTTCCTGGGTTTATAGCAATGGAACATATGCCTTATCTCTACAATAATGCAGACCTTCTAGTTTATCCTTCCTTTTATGAAGGCTTTGGACTTCCTCCTATAGAGGCTATGGCATGCGGTATTCCTGTAGTTGCATCCAATGTAACTTCTATACCTGAAATCTTAGGTGATAGTGCACTACTATGCTCTCCCTATTCTATAGAGGAACTGGGAGAAAGTATCTTAAAGGCACTACTAGATAATGTATTGAGAAATGATTTAATTAATAAGGGTTTTATGAAAGTAAACTCTCTATCTTGGGAGAGCACTGCAATACAAACTCTAGATAGCTATAAAAAAATAGTCTCATCAGATAAAAAGGAAGATACATAGAGTATCTTCCTTTTATACTACATCCTAGGGGGGGCTAGGGTGTAGCCAACTTGTAAATATTTTTGAATGTTTCTACCATATCTTGTCTTTCCTCTATATCTTGCACTTTTTTTTGTATTTTATACAGGTAACTATTAAATTTCCAAAGTTTTTTTCTATAAAAATAATCTCTAGATATAGAGTAAAATCCTTCTGGGAATAATAACATTCCATAAAGCACTTCGTACTCTTCCTTTGATATAGGTGCTATAGAATTATATTCTTTTATAATTTGTTTCAACACATTGAAGTCATAGCAACTATTCTTTGTGGTCTTATTTATAAAGTTACATATATCATGAACTCTTAAATCTATTATGGAATAATCAAAATCTATAAAATATCCTTTATTATCCTTTATTAAGATATTATGATAAGCTAAATCATGATGACAAAGAATAAAATTATTTTTTTCCTTACATAGCTCCATGTAAGGTGACTTTTCTAATATTTCTATACTCTTTTTCATTCTTTCAAGGAAATAATCTACGTGAGTAAGAAATATTTCATGAAACTCATTTTTATTCTTATAACTTAGAGCCATAGTCTTCATATTTTCTAAATCCTGAAGCTTTTCCTTATAACTATTTATAAGTTTAAAACCCTTAAATCTGCTACAATCCTTAGAAAATCCTATGTCTCTCGATGCTTCATGCATCTCTGCTAGACTCCTAACTGCTATATTAATATCTAAAGGATTATTGTATTCACACTCTCTGCCTTCTATCAAATCCATAACTACATAGGTACTGTCCTTCCACACTGTGGTGATATGTCCCATATTATTTCGATAAAAATTTATGATTCTATCAAATCCATTGTTTGTTAGATAATCTATACCATATACTATAAAATATAAATCTTCCTTGGTATAATCTATTTTTTTTAATATTTTATTTCCCTTATCTGTTAACAGAATAAATACCTTTCTTAATGGAATTACATCCGTTACTAAAAAATCATAACTATTAAAAAGTTTTATATCTAAGTTGTATTTACTAAGCCATTCCTTATAAGAAAATCTATTTTCCATAATATTTCAGTCACCTCCTTATATTAAAGACATTTCATCCTCTTTAATACCATTTAATAACCTTCTTATATACTCCTCTTCATTCCAATTTTTTTTATTCTTCTTATACTTCTCATATATCTTAATAAATTCATAGGGATAAGATAACAGTGCTCTAATGAAGACTTTACTACTATCACCCAATCCTTCTAACTGACAAAATTCATCTATACACTTATTAAAATCCACCTTAAATCCCTTTCTCTTAAGCTTTACTAAAAAATAATAGCAATCCATCTCTACCATGTTATATGCTATGTCATCGAAATTTACAATTTCTATGATTTCACTTTTCCCTAGATTATCAAAATCTACATTAGTCAAACATATCTCTACATTATCCATACTTCTTGCAACTAACTCCATATAGCCATTATTCATTATGGTATCAATAACCTTTTCACCTCTAGCTAAAACTCTGTCTCCTCTTTCTAAAACTATCTCTTCTACTCTATCTATTGGTCCATTATCTTTAATTTTTTCTAAGCTACGTCTAAATTTTTTAAGCTGAATTTTATCATCTTCAATAAGCTTACAAGTGTGATTATTTATTCTTTTTCTTAAATATCCATTAAAGCCACAAGATAACTTATGGACTTCATTTATAATATGAATTTGGTTTATTACTTTTTCCTCTAATATGCGTCTACTTAAGGTCTCATTGCTTTTCAGCATAAAATTTACTTTTTTAACACCCTTAGTACATAAATATTGCTGAAAGCTATCATAAAAAAATCTATTCATTTTAACACCTCTACTTACGTTTATTTTTTTCTACTTTATTTATCTTCTTCAGTATTTCTTCTTTCTCCATTTCAAGCTCCATCATCTTCTTTTTTCTTTTTTTTATTTTCTTTAATTCTTTAACGTAAGCTTCCATGTCCTCTAATCTTTTATCATAATCCTCTATAGTTTTTAGTTCTTCCAGCTCTTCAATAAATTCACCATAATTTTTGTTTTCATTCTTACTCACATAATCCCCTCCTTAAAGATTATCTAGCTTAAATTCCCTAAAGATATTTATAAATTCCTGTCTTTCTTCTCTGTCATCGGCATAGGCTTTTAATTTTCTTAAAAAGAAATCCTCTCCCCACATTTTTTTCTCCCAATAATATTGAATTCCTCGTTGCCAATAATCTTGAGGAAATTCCATAAATGCAGCCATGATTTTAATATCATCTTGCTCTAATCTATGGGTTGATTTATAAGCTTTTAATATAATTTTTACTCTTTCTTCATTCCATCTTCCATACTTCATAGCTCTAATTAAAAGGCTAGATAAGTCATGTAAATGTGTATCTAAAATGCAATAGTCAAAATCAATGATATTAACCTTATTATCCTTGCCTATTAATACATTATGGTTGGCATAATCGTGATGACAAAATCCTCCTAGCCTTATTTCTTCAAGGATCTTATTTTCATAATTTGTATCACAAAGATTATTAATTGCGCAGTCACATCTCTGAAGCTCCTCTTTCATCATACTCAAATAGTACAAGTCCACATCAGTTTTTTTGTCTCTTCTATCTATAGTATCTTTGAAGCTTAATATTTCACCCTTTCTTGTCCTATACACTTCTATCCACTTAAACCAACCAACTCTAGGTTTCATATCTCTACTTACTATAAATCCTTCACTACATTTATGAAGCTGTCCTAATTTTTTAGCAGCTATAGAAAGTTCAATGGGATTTTCATAAGAACTCTCCCTACCATTAAGCCATGGCGTTACATATGCAAAGTTCTCATGGAATTTTATATAATCCATCCCTTTTGTTGTTCTTATTATGTTTGGTACATACTGAAATCCGTTGCTATCTAGATGCTTCATAGCTCCTAATATGAATAAAAAATGTGGAAGTTCATATTTTACTACCTTTAGACAATATATCTGTTTACCTGCCTCTACTCTATAAACGCTTTTTATTTTTTCTATAGAAGTTACTCGAATGTTATATTCTTTTTTCAATATTTCTGATATCTCTAAATCTTTCAAAAAAACCTCCTCCATAAACCTTCTATAGGTAATATATGATAACTCCAATAAATGTGTGTTTAGTTTTCAAGTATTTGTAACACTTATTTATTCCCTGATTAATATGTAATATATGGTTTTAAAAGGAGTGAAATTTATGAAGTTAGCCATAGATGGTAGAGGCATAAACTGGTATAACGGAAGTGGTATAGGAACATATACAGAAAACCTTTTGAAAAACTTACTTAACATAGATAGAAATAATTTTTATCAAATTTATTGGTCTGGTGAAAACTATGAAAGTTATCAAAAGGAAAATACTAATCTAGTTATGTGCTCAAAAAAATATCAAAGATTCTTTCAGGATAATTTTTTCCCTGAAGACTTAAAAAGAGAAAATATAGATTTATATCATATCCCACAAAATGGTATAGGGTTGACTCCTGAAGTTCATTGCAAAAAAGTAGTTACAATTCATGATTTAATTCCCTATATAATGCCTGAAACTGTAGGCAGAGGATATTTACTAAAATTTTTAAAAGAGATGCCTTATATCGCAGAAGCTAGTAACGGAATTATTACAGTATCAGAATACTCAAAACAAGATATATTAAGATTTTTCCCAATAGATGAGAGTAAAGTATTTGTTACTCCCTTAGCTGCGGATAAAAAATACATGCCCTTAGACAAAGAGCTGTGCAAAAATATAATAAAAGAAAAATATGATATAGATAAACCTTTCATTCTTTATGTTGGAGGTTTTAGTAAAAGAAAAAATGTATATTCCCTTATAAGTACCTTTAGTAAGTTAGTAAACCATATGGATAAAGAATATAATTTAGTAATTGTAGGCTCCTATAGAGATGAATCTCAGGAACTAGTAAAATTAGTTGATAAACTTAATATGAAAAGATATATAAAATTTACAGGTTTTGCACCTGATGAAGATTTACCTATTTATTACAATGCTTGTGAATGCTTTGCATATCCTTCGTTATATGAAGGCTTTGGATTACCACCACTTGAAGCAATGAGTTGCGGTACCCCAGTAATTTCTTCAAATACAACCTCTATCCCAGAAGTAGTTGGACATAGTGGTATTCTAATTGATCCACATAGTGATAAAGCTCTTTTAGATGCCATGGAACTTATGCTTGGTAGTGAAACCCTTCGAAATGAATTTAGCAAAATATCACTTTTGAGAGCTAAGGAATTTTCTTGGGAAAATACAGCTAAGAAAACTTTAGATATCTATAATGAAATCTATAAGAGATCTCTGGAATAAAGGTGATGCTCTTCTAAATGACTTTATTTTAAATATATATTTTCTGTTCTCATTGAAACATATAAAACCCTACAGTCAATATACACTGTAGGGTTTCATATGTTTGAAAAAATTTAATTATTAAGCTTAGTTTTAGTAAGATATTATTCCCCTCTAAAACTAAGCTTAAATTCATATTACAAGAACTCTTCTAACTCCTTTTCTTCCTTCATTTCATTAATCAGATGCTTTAACTCTTGATCCTTATTTTTATCCATTACTAAAATAACATCCCCTGCATCTACAATAACTAAGTCTTTAATTCCAAAACCTATAATTAGATTTTTCTGTCCAAATACTGCACAGTTCTCACTGGAATTTAAGTATGCAGAACCAACTATCCTATTACCATTGTGTTCATCTAAAAATCTAGTTAAGGATGCAAAGCTTCCAATATCATCCCACTGAAATTCGCTTTTTATTACATATCCTTTTCTAGTTTTCTGCATTATTCCAAAATCAACTGAGATACCATCAATTATCTTGTATTCTCTGTCTATAACTTCTTCTTCCTCTTCTTCTCCAACATATTTATAAATTTCACTTATAGAACTATACATCCTTGGTAAATACTTTTGCATTTCTCTTAGAAATACATCAGCTCTCCATACAAACATTCCAGAGTTCCATAGATAGGTACCTTTTAAAATAAAATCCTTAGCCACATCTATATTGGGCTTTTCTGTAAATCTAGCTACCTTATAAGTTTTCATAGAGCTTACCACTGGATCTCCCATTTCAATATATCCATAACCTGTTTCTGGCCTACTAGGCTCAATGCCTATAGTTATAAGCCCTCTTCTTTTTTCTGCAAGCTCTACTGCATTCCTCAAGGTATCTAAAAATTCCTTTTCTCCTTCTATATAATGGTCAGATGGTAGAACTACCATAACAGCATCCTTATCTCTCTTTAACAGCTTGGCTGCTGCAAGACCTATGCAAGTAGCGGTCTCCTTATTCAGGACATGGGTCTTTTTAGCTTAAAATTATTTATAAAACTTATAATAAACCTGTACTTTTTTATATCTAGTGTCTTTATCTTCAGTAACTACAATCCTATCTATTAAGCTTTCCACAATAGCTCTATCAAATTCCTCAAAATTTATAATTCTTTCTATTTTATCTTTATAACATTTATATTCATCATCTAAAGATTTTTCATCGTCTCCTACCTTGCTTAATTCTTCTTTTCTTTTAACTAGCTTTTCTTGCCTTGCTTGAACATTTTCTAAAATTTTCTTAAAATTTCTTTCATTTATTATCTCTTCAAGCTTATCTAAATATAGCTTTTCAAATTGCTTATCTAATTTTTGCAGTTCTCTTTGAATAGTATCTAATTCTGAATTTTTGTTTTTCTTTTTTGTTACCTTTGACTTTGCTTTTTTATAAATTTCAGCCTTATTAATTTTAGATACATAATTTTTCAAATCTGAAATAATAGTTTCTTTAAGATAATCTTCTTTTATTGAATGTGCAGTACATCTTTTTGCTCCTTGCTGACTATTTGTGCATTTATATCCTTTATATTTTTTTCTATAGGACATACTACCACCACACTCATGACACCTTAATATTCCTGAAAAAATATGCACTCTATCATCCTTATATCTATATCCCTTAGCTCTTTTTTGTATCTCACTTTGAGTTTTTTTAAAAATTTCTTTTGATATTATCCCTATGAATTCTTCACCTATTATCCATTGCTCTTTCGGTGTCTTAACTACTTTATTTACCTTGTAGCTTACTTTTTTATATCTACCTTGAGTCATATATCCTGCATATTTTGGATTTTTTAATATAGATAATATTGTATTGCTGTTCCAAAGTCCAAATTTAGAAAAAGCAAAATTTTCTAATCTTGCTGAGGGTGGCTTAATACCCTTATTATTTAAATAAGATGCAATTCTGCCTGCGCCCCACCCTTGCAAATATAAACTATAAATTTCCTTTACTATTTCAGTGGTTTCATCTCCAGCTGGTATAAGACATATAGTTTTAATATTTTCAATATAACTCTTTTGAAATGTATAACCATAAGGTGGTTTACTGGCAATAGAAGAACCTCTAAGCATTCTCTGTTTTAATCCATCTCTTGAACGCCTTGAACAGTCTTTTATATACATCTCATTTAAAATATTTTTAAATGGAACTATATCATTAACTTCCTCAAGGGTATCTACATTATCAAGTACGGATATAAAACGTATTCCATTTACCTTAAAATAATCCTCTAGGTAATAACCAGCAGTAATATAGTTTCTTGAGAACCTTGATAAATCTCTTGTTAAAACCATATTTATCTTTTTATGTTCTATATCTTCCTTCATTCTTATAAAGCTGTCCCGTTCAAAATTAGACCCTGAAAAACCTGCATCTTCATAAACTTCAATAAGATTGTAAACAGATTTCTCATCATTTTTACTTTTTTCTAAAAGCCATTTTTTAAGACTGGAAACTTGGGCTGGTATAGACTCTTGTTGTTCTTTTTTATCTGTGGAAACCCTAGCATATATAGCTACATTCCATATTTTTCTCATACCATTCACTCCCTTACTCTTTCTTTTTAGAGTAAATGGCAGTTGTGTGATTGTCTTTACTATAGCATATTTTATTTTTTTCTGTAAAGCTATAACATACAATCTTTTCTAATATGATTTTCTCCATAAGTTCTTCAAAATTCTTTTCCCCATAATAAAATTCTATATTTACTTTAGACACAAAAATCCTCCAGCATATTGCTTTATATATTAATATGCTGGAGGAAGGATTATAATGTAATGTAGTATCAATACATTATAATAACATCATATATAGGTTTTATAATTTCTTTATTTATGGTAGGATTCAATTTATCCCATTCAATAGTTTAATTAAAACATATTTCTATTCTCTTCAATAAAATCCTTCTGTTTATTTAAATAATCAATAAGAGGTTTTACATTGTTATTTGTAGATTCCTCTAAAGCTTTTTTATATTCAATTGAAGTTTCACCATTCATATATTTAAGTGATAATCTATTATCAAGTAATTGTTTTAAAAATATAAAGCGACCTATTCTTCCATTACCATCTTGAAATGGATGTATCCTTTCAAATTCTAAATGAAATTTTGCTATGTCTTCTAATGTTACTTCTTTTAGATTATTAAATATATTTATTAAAATACTCAATTTATCTTCAACTTCCCAAGGACTTGCTGTATCAAAGTTAGCTCCTAATATTTTATTAGAATACTTCTTAAAAACCCCCGCTAAACCTAAATCATATAGTCTAGTTCTATACATCAAACTACCATGCCACTCTTTTATCATTTCTAAAGTTAAGGGCTTATCTAAACTATCAATAACTAAATCAAATGTATAAAATGAATTAACAGTTTCTTGTACATCATCTAAAGTATGTGTTCCTGTAACTATATTTTTTTCCATAAGCATTTGTAAAGCTTCTGTTGTGAATGTACTTCCCTCTATTTTATTGGAATGGTAAATAAAATCATATTTTAATATTTCATTTAATGAATTATGAATACCCTTTGTTTCCTTTAATATTTGTAAAAACCTATCATACATTTATATAACTCCTATTCATTTAAAATAAATATTTTTATTTTGTCATGCTCTAAAGTACTGCAAAACTCTAATAATTTTCTATCTTTGATACTATCATATTAACCATATTTCATCAATGTTCAAATTACTCATAATAATACGTTTTTATATATTATACTCCATACAATATTAAATAAAAACCATACTTATCATTAACATATTCTGTTTGTCAATAATAGTTTAAAAAGAACTAGTAATTTAAACTTGCCACCATAAAGTATAGAAAAATCAAATAAAAGCATCAAATTTATTCACCTATATAAAGGTCTTGATAAATCTCATCATAAGAAATAATATAGTATTGTGATATAATTATGATTATAAATATTTCTAATTATTTTAAAAAGGAAGTGATAATTTCAATAAAAAAGGAGAAATAAAGATATATAAAGGAGTGTTTTAAATGAAAACTATAAAAACAAGGTTAGTAGCAACTTTTACACTTGTAATACTCATTATAACAGGAGCACTTGGTTTCATAACAGTTAGAATTATAAACAACAACTTAATTAGAGATGCCCATAAAGATTTACAAGTAATTGCTGAGGAAAAAGCCAAATATATTAGTTTAAAAAGAGATGCAGAGCTTATGTACATAGAAGGACTTGCCCAAAATAGCATTATTCAAGATACAAAAATCCCTATAAAGGAAAAAATATCTTTTTTAGAAAAAGAAGCAAAGAGAACAGGTTATGATACTTTTGCTTTTGCAGATATGAATGGAAAAGGTCAAGTATTAGATGATTCTGGAGCAGCTATAGATATCAGCGATAGAGATTACTTTAAACGAGCTTTAAAAGGCGAGCCTAATGCATCAGATGTTATCATAAGTCAAGTCACTGGAAAACCCGTTGTAATTTATGCAACTCCAATTTACTTAAACGGAAAGCAATCAGGAGTTTTTTACGGTAGAAGAGATGGCACAACATTAAGTGATATATCAAAAGAATTAACTTATGGTAAGACAGGTTATGGATATGTTATCAATAACCTGGGTACAGTAGTAGGACATCCCGATACAGATTTTGTTTTAAACCAGTATAATTTCATAGAAGCTGCTAAGAAAGATTCAGATATACAAGCAGTAGCTCAATTAGTAGAAAAACAAATGTTACTTAGAGAACCTGGTAGCGGAGATTATTTTTTTGATGGTGCAAATAGAATCGTAGGATTTGCCCCAGTACCGGATAGCCCTTGGATTATGGTGGTGTGTGTTCATGAAGATGAAATCTTAGCTGAAATAACTGCTATAATAAATATTTTAATTGCCTTAATTCTTGGTGCAATCATAGTTGGTGGAATTATTACATACTTTGTCAGTACCTCCATTGCAAAACCAATTTCTGCTGTTACTAAAAGAATTAATCAATTGGCTACTCTTAATTTCACTGTAAATGAAAAGGTAGAAGCTGCTAAAAATTTAAATCGGAAAGATGAAATAGGTAAAATAACCAGAGCTTTGAGAACTATGAGAGATAACGTAGCTGACTTCGTAGCTAAAACCTCTGAATCAGCTGAACAAGTAGCCGCTTCTTCAGAAGAACTTACAGCTACCTCAGAGCAAGCTGCTACAGCATCAGAAGAGGTTGCTAAAACTATTGAAGAAATTGCAAGAGGGGCAAATGATCAAGCTAAAGATACAGAAAATACTGCCTACAATATTGAAGAATTAGGAAAACTCTTAGATGAAGATGCTCAACATATAAAGGATTTAAATGAAGCAGCAGTAAAAATTAATACCGAAAAAGAAGATGGTATTGAAATATTAAAAAACCTTGTAAACAATACTGAAAAATCAAATGAAGCCACAACAAATATATTTGAGATTATTTTAAAAAATAATAAAAGTGCAGAAAAAATTGAAAATGCTAGTACTATGATTCAAAGCATATCAGAGCAAACCAACTTACTTGCACTTAATGCAGCCATAGAAGCAGCAAGAGCTGGAGAAGCCGGTAGAGGATTTTCCGTGGTTGCTGAAGAAATAAGAAAGCTTGCTGAAAATTCAAATCACTTTACTAATGATATAAAAGCTGTAATCGATGAATTAAAATTCAAATCACAACTAGCAGTAAATACCATGGATGAAGTAAAGGAAATTGTCAATGAACAAAGTAATAGTGTAAAAGAGACCGAATCAAAATTCAAAGGAATAGCTGAGGCTACAGAGCTTATAATGAATATTATTGAACAATTAAACCAATCATCAGACCTAATGGCAAAAAATAAAAATAATATCATAGAACTTGTTCATAATCTATCAGCTATATCCGAAGAAAATGCAGCTGGAACCCAGGAAGCTTCGGCATCAATGGAAGAACAGGCGGCAACCATTGAAGAAATTGCAAATTCAGGTGAAAGTTTATCCTCTATTGCTGAGGATCTAAATTCATTAATCGAAAAATTTAAGATATAAGGTGACATAATTGTTAAATATATAATGTCTAATAATTTGCTAATAAAAACCATTTATTAACTATGTAAATAAATTAATAAATAAAAAATTATATAAACCTTAAAATACGTCCTATAGGGCAGACAGTTTAAAAGTCTACTCTATAGGATATTTTTGTGTATAATAGAAAAATAAATATATCAAATCATTTTCCTTAAATTCTAAGGACCAGGTAAAATGACCTATATCCTCAACAAAGCGGTCTCCTTATTGCTAGGCTCTATAAATATATTTTCCTTATTTAACTCAGATAATTCTCCATGAATTTTTTCAATATATTCTTTATTAGTAACTACAAATATATTTTCTTTATTTATTAAAGGTTCTATCCTTTTTACTGTATTAGTCAAAAAGCTATCTTCATTGAAAACTTTTAAAAACTGCTTAGGATTATTAGAGCGAGACAGTGGGTACAACCTTGTACCTTTGCCCCCTGCCAAAATTAACGCGTATAACACAAGTATCACCTTTTATATTGCTTATTTTCATAATATGAACTTTAAAAGAAATTTGTGAAGAATAAAAACTTCTTTTAATATACCATTATAAGAAATTTTATCGTATAATTATAGAATAGTTTATGGAATAAATTTAATTTTGTAATACTTTTGTAATCTATATATATACCGTAGTTGTTAATATATAATTGACATCTAGTATAAAAAATACTTAGAAAGGGTGGTTTTACATTGGGTGATGATAAGACTTCTATTAATAGAAGAACCACTGTCAATAAAACAGCATCTATAGATGCTACAAAAAAGAGCTTAAAGAAAAAAAGAGCAAAGCAACGTAAACGACGAAGAATTATATCCATTACAATAATCTCATTAATTATATTCATTATAATATTCTTAGTAAGTATAAATTCTACTCTAGGTAGAATGAAACGTACTACAATCAATGATGACAATTTAGAAATTAGTGATAAATTTAAAACTAATGATACTTATACAAAAGAATATAGTGATGTTGTAAACATTGCTTTCTTTGGATTAGATGAGAAAGTTGATAATATACAACGTTCTGATGCCATAATGATTGGAACCCTTGATCCAATTAATAATAAAATTAAGATCACCTCTTTAATGAGAGATTCCTATGTTAATATTCCTGACTATGGATATGATAAGCTTAATCATGCCTACGCTTACGGGGGACCAGAACTGTCTATAAGAACTATAAACAAGAATTTTGATGTTAATATTACTGATTATGTTTCTGTTGATTTTTCAAAACTCGAAAGTATTATTGATGCTATGGGTGGAATTGATATGGAAATGTCTGAGACTGAATTAGAACATGTAAACAACTATCTAGATGTTGTATACACTGCTGCAGGTAAAACTCCAAAACATGTACACTTTGAAGAAAATGGCAAGGTTCATATGACAGGATATGAAGCTCTTGGATATACGAGAATTCGTGGAACCTTAGGCGGTGACTTTGATAGAACAGAAAGACAAAGAAAAGTAATGAATGAGATATTTAATAATATTTCAAATTCTGGGGTTGGTAAATTAGCTATTACAATGAATAAACTTCTTCCATTTGTAGAAACTAGCTTATCTAACTCTGAAATACTCTCTCTCGGTACTCAAGTTCTATCTATGAATAACACCCAATTAGAGCAAGCCAGATTTCCTAGAAATGAGTATAGTGAAGATTCTCTAATCAATGGAATTTTTTATTTTACTTTTGATGAAAATATAGCAAGAGAAGAGATTCATGACTACATATTTAAAGACAAGAAATTATGGGAAAGTGAAGTTTCTGATGATAGTGATTCTTCTGAAGGTGAATCTGATAACAACTAACTTATAAATATATTGTAATATTTATGTAAATATTATTGAAATATATACTTTATTATTATATGTAATATTATAATAATAAAGTATATGTTTCGTTATTATTATATTTTTAAAAATCATTTTATTAGAAAAAATTTAATTTTAGGATGTGATAACATTGGAAGACTTAAACAACAAAAACTTAAATAGAAGAAAAAAATCTCGAAATAAAAAGATAATTATTTCCTGTGTTGCTGTGCTTATAGTTATACTTGGTATTGGTTTGTTTTATGGAAATAATCTACTGTCAAAAATGAAAAGGTCAGATATTGATGAAAATGATCTAGGTATAAAGGACGAGGTTAAAGAAAAACTACAAACTAGTGAAATTAAGGATATAGTAAATATAGCAATCCTGGGTGTTGATGAAACTAAAACTGATGTAGGACGTTCAGATGCTCTTATGATAGCAACCTTTGACCCGGTTCATAAGAAACTAAAGATTACATCTATAATGAGAGATACCTATGCAGATATACCTGATTATGGAAAAGATAAGATTAATCATGCCCACGCTTACGGCGGCCCTCAACTTTCAATAAAAACTTTAAACCAAAACTTTGGCCTTAATATTGAGGACTATGTTAAAATTAATTTTAAAGAATTGAAAAAACTTGTAGACGCAATTGGCGGAATAGATATGAAATTATCCGATGAAGAAATTGTAGAAGTTGACAAATATATAGTAAGAGTTTCAAGTAAGTCAAATACTCCAGCAAAGACTTTAGTAAAAAATGAATCTGGTAAAGTACATATGGATGGTTTTCAAACCTTGGGTTATTGTAGAATTAGAAGTACTGCTAATGGTGACTTTGATAGAACGGAAAGACATCGTAAGATTATGACTGAAATGTTTAATAAAATCTCTAAAGCCGGTACTGCAGAACTTGCTTCAATGGCAACTAAACTATTACCTTATGTAGAAACCAGTCTATCTAACAAAGAAATAATTAACCTAGCAGCAAATGTACTTAACTTAGGAACTAAAAATATAGAACAAGAAAGATTCCCAAGAGATGAATATACTCAAAACTCAAAAATTGATGGTGTATTCTACTTATGCTATGATGAAGATTATACCGAGGAACAAATTCATGAATATATTTTTAATGATAGAAAAATATGGCTAGAACCTAACCCAAAGGTATATAATCACGATGCTGAACACTCACATGGTAATGAAATTTCAGATTATCAAAATACAAATACCGAAACTATATCACCTAATACCAATGTTAAACCAGAAGTTTCTACTCCAAGTAACAATGATACTACAAATAAACCCGATCCTGTAGATGACACTACTGATAAATCAGATGAAAATAAGGATGATAATTCTCAAGGTAATGATACACCAGTAGAGACTCCAGTTGAAACTCCAACTGAGCCACCTAAAGATGGTTCTACTGAAAATCCAACCCCTTAACGAGAGGAGATAATTATGAGTACAAATTCAACAAAGCCCTCAAGCACAAGTAAAAAGAGGCAAAACAGAAATAAAAGAAAAAAAAAGAAAGCTAATAAGATTATATTAATAATAATAACTCTTTTAGTACTTTTCATTACAATTGCAGTGACCTATGGATTATCAACACTAGGTAAACTTAATACAGTTGATTTTAAAAATAAAGATTTAGGTATTGATAAGTCTAACCCTAAATCCTCTTCTGATAAAATTAAAAATGTTGTACTTTTTGGTATAGATCAAAGTGAAGGTGATGTAGGTCGTTCAGATGCAATAATCATTGCCACAGTTGATTCTAAACACAAGAAACTTAAACTAACTTCTCTTTCAAGAGATAGTTATGTAAACATAGATGGTCATGGATATGATAAGCTTAATCATGCCTACGCTTATGGTAAAGAAGAATTAGCTATTAAGACTATAAATCAAAATTTTGGACTTGATATAACTGATTATGCCAAAGTTAATTTCTCTGAATTAGAAGAAATTATTGATATTATAGGTGGAATAGAACTAACTATAGACGAAGCTGAAGTTGAGTATATAAATAACTATGTTCGTGACTTATCAAATGATCAAGGAATTACACCACAATATGTAAATTCTTCTGGTGTACAAACATTAAACGGACTACAGGCTACTGCTTATTCTAGAATTAGAGCTACTAGTGGTGGAGATGACAAAAGAACTGAACGTCATAGAGCTGTATTAACTGCTCTATTCAACAAAGTTCAAAATCTAGGTATACTTAAATTACCATCAGTAATTAATGAAGTATTGCCTCATGTTCAAACTAGTCTTTCTACTTCAGAAATTTTAAGTTTAGGTACTAAAGTATTAACCTCTGGAATGACTGATATAGAACAACTAAGATTCCCACTTGCAGAACATAGTAAAGGTGATTCAATAGATGGTGTTTACTATACTACCTTTGATGAAGAAGTAACTAAAGAACAGATACAAAAATATATTTATGAAGATATAAAGCCAGAAACATCTTCTAATTAATAGGAGCTACATGGATTAAATTCCATGTAGCTCTTGCTTTTATTGTGGTAAAAACTCTTTTATACTATTTAAAACAGCTTCTTCTAATTTTAATAAATTCCTATCTGAAACTTCATTGTTCTCCCCAGTTACACCTAAGTATATTTTCATCTTAGGTTCTGTACCTGAAGGTCTTACTACAAAATAGCATCCATTGCAGAAAATAAACTTAATAACATTTGACTTTGGTAAATTAATAACCTCTTTACTAGAGTCTTCAACATTAATCCTATAACTTAGTTTATAGTCTTCCTTAACAGATACTTTATAATCTCCAAAGTTTCTTATATTCTCACTTCGGAAATACTCAATTATTTCTTTAATTTTTTCTTGACCATCCTTACCTTTTAGCTCTATGGATATTAACTTTTCTTTATAATATCCATAACTTTCATATAACTCTATTAATCCCTCATATAAAGTCTTACCTATGGATTTATAATAAAGAGTCATTTCACATATTAAAGCTGCTGCTATAACTGCATCCTTATCTCTAACGAAATCCCCTGCTAAATATCCATAACTTTCTTCAAAACCTAATAGGAACTTATTATTACCTGGAGCTTTTTCAAAGTTTCCAATAAGCTCTCCTATATACTTAAATCCAGTTAGAACTTCCTTAATCTGTACGTCAAATTTCTTACATATAGGTTTTATCATATCTGTGGAAACTATAGTTTTAATTATAGTGCCCTTAGTATCTAAATTTCCTGTTTCTCTTAAGGATGATATTATATAATGAGTTAATAATACTCCTACTTGATTACCTGTAAGAACTCTGTACTCTCCTTTATTATCTTTCACCACAGCCCCTATTCTATCACAATCAGGGTCTGTACCAAGGATTATATCAGGAGCAAAATCCTTAGCCATTTCTAAAGCTAGCTTAAATACCTTACTATCCTCTGGATTTGGATATGGCGCTGTTGGAAAAGCTCCATCAGGTAGTTCTTGCTCTTTAACTACCTCTACATTTTTATAAGAAAGTTCTTCTAGTACTCTTCTTACAGGAATATTTCCACTACCATGAATAGGAGTATATATTATTTTAAGATCCTTACCATGATTTTTTACTAGATCTTTTCTTATGGTAAGCTCCTTTACTCTTTCTATATATGAAGTATATATTTCTTCTCCTATATAGTTAACTAACCTTTTTTCAACTGCTTCCTTAATATCCATTACTGTAACCTGAGCAAAGGACTCAATATTATTTACAAAGGTTATAATTTCATTAGCCGATGCATCTGTAACTTGACATCCATCATCACCATAGACTTTATATCCATTATACTCTTTAGGATTATGTGAAGCTGTTAATACTATACCACCTTGGCAGTTTAACTCTCTTACAGCATAAGAAAGCATGGGTGTAGGTGTAAGCCTATCATATAAGTATACTTTTATTCCATTACCAGCTAAAACCCTAGCAGCGTACTCTGAAAACTCCTTAGACATATGACGAGAATCATAAGCTATTGCAACCTTTGGAGAAGTATATTTATTATTTAAATAATTAGCAAATCCTTGTGTTGCCTTTCCTACAGTGTATATATTTAACCTATTACTCCCTGCTCCAATTATTCCTCTTAATCCTCCTGTTCCAAACTCTAGATCTTTATAAAATCTATCTTCTAGTTCGATTTCATCAATAATGTTTTTTAATTCTGCTTTAGTGACCTCATCAATTTCAGGTGAATTAACCCATAAATTATATTTATCTCTATAATTCAATTATACCCCTCCCTATTATATATTTTATGTTCTTATACTTTTATTTTTTTGTCTTTAAATATCATATCCTTCATACTTTTAATAGTATTTCTATATAAGAATAAAACTATTAATATAACTATAATGCCAATAATTATTGTAATAATAGAAAATTCCATAAAACTTGTGTATAAAGCAAGAATAGATATAGCTAATATAGCTACTGTAGTCCTTCCTATACTATAATCTACTTTATAGAGTCTTCTAGATATTAAAGTTCTGGCATAATAAAATACTATATACGCTAGTCCAGTAGAAATACCAGCACCTTTAGCTCCTAAGGTTGGTACCAAAATACTATTTCCTATAACATTAAATAGGCAAGCTATTGAAGCTATTACTATGTGATATTTAGGTTTCTTTTTAAAATTTATACCTCCTACTGATACCTCTGACATGGTATATAATACAGGCATAAATACTAAAAATGGCATTATGTAAGATGCAGTTCTATACTTAGGGCCTAAAATTAACACAATTACATCTTTAAACAATATTATACCAATTCCTATTCCAAACATTAAAAAACTAACTATATCATTAATATTTGAAAAAAACTTTGTATCCTCTGGAGCTTTTTCGTACTTTTCAAAAGCCACGGGTATCCAAAAGGTTGCAAATGATGTCTGTAATATGTTTAATATGGCTATTATATTATTAGCTGAGCTATATATTCCAACTTGATAATCACCATAAAAAGCTTTTATTGCTATCTTATCAGCGGATTGGAATAACCATGTAACCAATACTGTAAAAATCAAGGGTATTCCATATTTTAAGATATCTAATTGAGAATTTTTAAGTTTTTTATCTTTAATGTTCTTAAAGTTCCAACTATCTCTCTCAGTAAATATAGATATACCTGCTATTACTGCATTAGAAATTAAGGTTGCATAAGCAAGAGTTAAGAAACTATTATTATATATCATAAAGAACAATGCTATAGACATAAGGTAACTAAGCTTTTGCATAACCTGTAGCATAGAATATAGTCTTCCCTTTTGCTTCATTCTTACTGTCAAAAGTGAAAATCTACTTATAGAAGCTAAAGTTATATTTAATATAAGTAATATTATAAAATTTGGATTATATTCAGATATTATATACTTTGATATAGGAACTTTAAATATAATGATTATAATTGATATTATTATATTTAAGATAAACGGAATTTTTATACTTTCAAATAATAATTTGTTTCTATTAACTTCATCCTCTTCATAAAAAAACCTTACATAAGATTGGTCTAGTCCACAGGTTATAATTAACATAAGTATACTAGCATATAAATTGAACATTCCAAACTTACCGTATTCCACAGGCTCTATTATCCTAGTTATAATTGGAGAGGATATAAGTCCTATGATTAAAACTAACCAATTCCCTACAGAGAAAGATAGAAACTTTCCAAGTAAAGAGTTCTTTTTTATACCACTTAATTTTGAATTTAAATTACTCATAATTTTTAAACCTACTGATTCTCTAGAAGTTGATCTTCTTGTACATCTCTTAGTACTTTTGCTGGACTTCCTATTACTACTTTTCTCGCTGGTATATCTTTTGTAACTAAAGACCCTGCTGCTGCAAATCCTTCCTCTTCTATAACCTTAGCTGGAAGTACTACTACTCCTGCTCCAAGTCTACCACCATTTTTAATAGTAATACCTTTGAACTTTCCAAATCTCTCCTTTGAACGGGCTGCATAGTTATCATTTGAAGTTACAACACAAGGCGCTATAAATACATAATCCTCCACAGTAGAATATGCAGTTAAATATACATTAGTTTGAATCTTACAATTTGATCCTACTGTGCAGAAGTTTTCTACAGTTGATCCTCTTCCTATAACTGTTTTCTCTCCTATAGTTACATTTTCTCTTATAGTTGCCATGTCTGCAATTAATGTATTATCTCCTATGATTGCTCCTCTATAAATTATAGTAGTAGCACCGATTAAACACCCTTCTCCTATGGTGCAGTTTGGTAACTTCTCTTCATCTTTAAATATACTGTTTACCCCCCTCATTGGAGTCTTACCTATAACAGTATTATCATCTATTCTAACATTATCTTTTATTATAGTATCCTCATGAATAACTACATTATGACCGATAATGCAGTTGTTTCCTATAGTAACGTTATCTTCAATAACTGTAAACTTTCCTACCTTAACATTGTCTCCTATAATAGCTTTTTCTGATATATAATTCATATATTACACTTCCTTTTTATCAATTGTTACCTTCTTTATATTGTATATATTTTCAATGGTTTTGTCTACTATATAGGAAAATCACAAAAGAGGCATATGCATTATAGCATATACCTCTAGCTTAACTTTTATTTAACTATTTCCCTGGAAGAATATCTATGGTTCCTTTAGTATTAGTAATAACTTCACTTATACCTATTGGTAATAATATACTTCCTTCTTCAAAGGATAGCTTTATATTTTCTAATCCTTCATATCTAAGTATTTCATCATAGTTAGTATTAGGTTCTTGACGCAATACAAGATCCACATAGCAATCTCCTTTTGATGATACACTTGTTACAACTATAGGATTTTCTTCATCTACTCCATTGATATTTAGCTTTATCTTATGGAGACTAATCGCCATATAGTAATTTGTTGGTATTTTTAACCTTATTGTCCATTTACTTTGTCCTTCATAATTATAGTCACTTGGTGTTTCCATCAAAATTGCTTCTTTAACTACTTCATTTAACTCCCTTTGTACTGGATTTTTCAAAGGAGTATCTTTTACTGTTAAACTTACATTATATCCATTATTTTCAACATGAAGATAACCTAAAGATTTACCATCTTTATCAAAAAGTTCTTTATTAAATCCTAGCTCATTCCAGCCAAACCTATCTCCTATAAGTAACTTCCAATTCCATGGCCCTTCTTCTTTATTTATAATATGACTATCATACAATTTAGTATCACCATATATAACATAACCAGAATTCTTTATATCATCTGTTATATCTATATCAGAAGTTATATCTATGGCTTCAGCTTCAGAGCTATTAAAAGCCTTAAGAACTCCATCCTCTTTATAAAAAACTTGAGAATTGAAGTTTATTGATAATATAGTTCTTCCGTTATCTAAATATTCAGTTGTAGCCTCTGGTATATAACCATACTCCTCATCTATAACTTTATTAATTAAATTTACTATATCTTCTAAAGTATTAACTGTCTCACTACTTTTTTCTATGTTTAATAATACAGAATTTAACATAGCATCTCTTAGAAAATAGTTTACCTTAAATTTATCATCTAGTCTGCTAGATAATTCTGCATCATTAAATATTTCTTCATATATTTTATCCGTAAATAAGGATATCACTTTATCTCTTTCCTCTGCACTCTTTTTAGAATAATCCTTAGCCCATCTATTTATAGATTGGACTAGTGTTTCCACTTGCTCCGTAAACCTTACTTCCATGCTTAAATTAGTTTCAGAAGCTGAAATATTTCCTTTTGCTTCATATTTAACTCTAATGAAGATATTTGTAGTAAAGTTCTCTCTTATGTCTGAAGGTAGTATATATATTCTATTATCTTTTACTTCAAAGAGGTCATTAGGAACAATTTTACCTTCTTCAAAGTCTGATACACTTACTATTTCATAAGAAGTAAATGGACTTAATGTTTCTCCTGGTACTATCTTAATAACTTCATCTGTAATATCTTTAGCAATGTTACCTTCATTACCCTCAATAGTTATTTGCTTTATAGCAGAATTATATTGACCTTCAAACTTTGATGATTCTATATTGACCTTACTTCTATTTATGCCCTGATAAATAGCGTTCTGAACTTCAACCTTATTTTCAAACCCTTTGAAGTTACTAGGATGCATTCCTCCTCTTATGGATGATGCAACTATAAGCTTATAATTTTCACTATATGCTTTTACTTCTTCTGGTATTATAAACTTTCCTGAATCTAAAAGTAATTCTTTTATTTTTATATCATTCTTTTGTTTTACATCCCAAGGCTCTCCGCCACTTTCATTTAAAATCTGTTTACATTCATTTATTGCTTTAAGGTTAATATCAGTATTGTCAGCTGCTATTTTTTCTTCTTCAATTTTCTTTCTGTCTTCTTCTGATACACTTGAAGCCTTTTTAATAATTGAGTCTTCTGGTAACTCAACATTTGGAGTAATATTACTTACCATGGTTACTAACGCTTTGTCATCTACTGCTTTTTCCTCGCCGCCACTAATCATTGATATGTTAGCTGCATCATTGTTAATAATTAAGTTATTAACCTTTGAACCGTCAATGAATTTTATTTTCTTATCTGTATTGACATCAATACTATTAACTTTACCCGCAATTTGAACTTCTCCTGTTCCCTTTACAGCTATATTAGTATCTTGTGAGTTTACATTTATTTCTACAGGTTTTGAGTTATTTAGATTAACTTTATTAATAGTATTATTATCACTTATACTTTCTATAAGAGCTCCTGTATTTATATTAATTTCAGAGACTTTAGATTCCCCTTCAAATTTAATCCTAGGAGTAGATTGAGAATTTACTTTTATGTTATCTATAGTTCCACCTGAAATATATATCTTCATTTCTTCACTGATATTTCTAGTAGTTTTAAATCCTTTAATGGAGGAAACTACATCACTTGTAATCATTTCTTTTACAGTAACATTATTAAGTGCTAAAAAGCTCTTTGGATTTATAACATTTATTTTTTCTATATTACAGTTAGTAACCTTAAGAAGTTGATCTGTTTCAATATTTAAGACCTTGGCAGTTACGCCTGTAATAACTACTTCTTCAGTTCCCTTTACACTAACTACACCATAGTTTCCACTTGTTAAAGTATTGGTTCCTGTACCAAGTTCAATATTAGTTACAAGCGGTGGTGTCTCTTCACCAGGATTTCCTTCACTTGGTGGTATTACTACTGGTGGCTCTGGCGGAGTTACTACTGGTGGCTCTTCCGTATTTCCACTATCTTCTTCATCCTTTGGTAATACTACTTCAACAGGCTTATTTCCATCAACCACTGTATCCTTAAGAATTTCAGCCTTTTCTATAACTCCATTATTTTTTATAGTTATACCTTCTATCTCAACTTGTAGATTTACTAATTTACCACTATTATTAATAGTTGAACCTATAGCAGTTTCAACAACTTGCACATTCTTAATTGTTGATTTTTCCTTAACTATTAACTTAGTATCTCTACCCTTAATTTCAACCTTGTCTACTGAACCTTGAATATTAACTGAAGCATTATTTCCTTCTACTAAAACTTCATTAACTTGTCCATCTATTTCAGTTATAGAATCCTTATTTAATTGAATTCTCTCTATACTTCCTGTAGAAGAGTTCACAATTCTTCCTCCATTAGTATCATTGACTTTAATAGATAATAGTCTTCCCTCATTAGTAAAAGTACTACCTTTAATATCTTCTATAATGAGATCCTTAAACATTGTTCCCTTATTAACAACCTCAGCATTAGGCATATTTACTGATACATTTCCTTTAAACATACCATATATATTTAAGGTTATATATTTTGAAGTAACCAGGTCTATATTTGTTTCTATAGGTGCTGAGGGTCTAAAGTTTACTACATCATTGCTTCTAATTTTAGATAATAAAGCTTTTAACTCATCCATGGTAGTAACATTAAACTCTTTACTTTGTTGTGTATCCTTTAAAGCTTTTATTGTAGAAGTGCTTATTCCTCCACCTATTTGTATAAACTCTTTAATAATTTTCTTTTCTGCAACTTCCTGTTGAGTCTTATCCAGCTTATTATTCACTATAATAACTGGAGCTTTATCTCTAGCAGCTAATGGTCCTACAGCAAGAGCATCTACTATTTCGTTTAACTTATTCATTCCGCTTTTTGCTACATAGGCTTTATCTAACTCTTCATCAGTAAAGAATCTATCTATTACATTTGCATTAGTTTCATGTCTATTACTTCCTCCAATTCTCTTGGCCATTGGTAATTCTTTTTCTAACGCATCACCTAAAACTCCACTACCTCCTATAAGATATGAAGCTTTTATATCTTCTCCCTTTATCCATGTGTAGGAATCTTTATCTCCATTAGTTTTAGTTGAAATTATTGGCATATTATTTTGAGCAGCAACGGAAGCTACTGAAACAGCATCTGCTAGCCCTTTTTCTCCATTTACAATAGCTACTTCAGATACATCTTTAACTGTATCTAAGCTTTTAGCTACCTTTATTGAAGTCTCATATCTATTTTCTCCACTTATTCTTTCAACTATAATTTTCATACCTTCAAGATTATTTTTCACATTATCAGATACTACACCCTTACCTCCAATAATGTATACTTTTTCAGTACCAAGTCTTTTTAATTCTTTAGCCGTATCTTCTTGTAACTTGTCTGTATTTGTTAATAGTATAGGTGCACCCTTTGTATAAGCAAATGGTGTTGCTGATAAAGCATCTACCATTGCATTGCCATTTACTAATACAACCTCCTTTGCTGAAGTCCATCCAGCTTTACTTACTTCTACTGCAGTTGTAAATCTATTTTCCCCGAAATAGACTTTATCCTTTACTTCATTATTAGTTGAAGCAAAGGCTACAACATCTGTCCCTAGTACCATAGATATCACTAAGGCTAATGATATCAGCTTTTTTGTTCTTTTCATAGTTTTCCCCTTTCAATCTGTATAATATTGTATGTCACTTGAATATTATAATATATTTCCAAATATTTTACAAGAATATGTAGAAAATATCATTTATATCTCACTATGCAATTTATAACTTTAGAAATTCATCTTATGATTATCAAGACTTACTGAAAAATGCTCCGTGGTTAATCAAAGTTATAAGATTTGGAGGGAACCTATATTAACATACAACAAATAGTTATATATTAAACTATTTATATATGTTAATAGGAAACTATGTAACTATATAACTATATAACTAGTTAACTAGTTGTTGTGGCCTCAAGGGTTTCAGACATTTTGCTATTTTAAAGAAGTGAAAATAGCCAATGATATTCTATCACTATAATTTTCAATAGAGCCTGAAAAAAACATGGATTTGTGCAAATTATGAGCGGTAAGGCTATTGTTATGATAAACTTTTAATACAGTCATTTTTCTCATATAAAAAAAAGATAATGTTCTTGTAACAGATTTACTGTTTAGTTACAAAACACTATCTTCTTATATATTACACTTCCTTTTTATCATTAATCTGTAATTGAAAAAAATCCTTAAGTGCATCTTTCCAGTATCTCATAGTATTCCCAATAGTGCACTGTAGCATTAAATTATCTAAAGCAGAATAGGTCGGTCTTTTAGCTGGTCTAGGATACTCTTCTGTAGTACAAGGCTCCACCCTGCAATTACAGCCCTTAAGTTTAATTATCTCTACTGCAAAATCATACCAAGAACAAATCCCCTCACCAGTACAATGGTATATACCGTATTCTTCTGTAACTATAAGATTTAATATATTATAAGCTAAATCTTCACAGTTAGTAGGGTTACCTAGTTGATCATTAACTACCTTTATAGAATCATTTTTATCAGCTAAATTACTTATCGTGTATACAAAGTTTTTCCCAAACCTTCCATAAAGCCAAGAGGTTCTTACTATAAAATATTTATCACAAAACTCTCTTACATAATCATCTCCAAGAGCCTTAGTTTTTCCATATACACTTTTAGGGTTAATCCTATCATATTCCTTATAAGGACTAATGCCTTTTCCATCAAAGACATAATCCGTAGATATATGCAATAGCTTTGAATTTGCTTCTTTAGCTGCTATAGCTAAGTTTCTTGGGCCTAAAGTATTAACCTTAAAGGCTCCTTTAAAATCACTCTCACAGCCATCTACGTTAGTATAGGCAGCGCAGTTAATAATAACATCAGGTTTTATATTATTAATAACTTCCTTTACCATATTTAAGTCAGTAATATCTAATTCTTCCCTTGATAAAGAAATCACTTCTCCTTTAATAATTCTAGAGTCTATATCTCCTAAGGATGAACTTCCTTTATCTATTATATACTTTATTTCTTTTGCGAGCTGAGAGTTTCCTCCTGCTATTAATATCTTCATAAGTAAAACTCCTTAAATATATTTATACCTAATTATTATATTATATACTAATGTCTATACTATAAACAATATTCATGTTCCATGATAAACAACCTTAATTATAATACAGTTGTAAAAAAATATCTTACCCATAGAAACTTGAATGCTATGGTGGAAATTCAGATTAAAATTTAAAGATTTATATATATAATAAAATAGACAATAGGTATATGTCTATTGTCTATTTTAATGAAGTTTCTAATAGCATACCACTATTAAATCAACATCTTTACTGTAATTTTTTGTTGTATTCATATGAATATATTTATAGTTTCTTAAGTACTAAGGATTTAACTTTCACCTTAAGATAAACAACAATTCTTGTACTCAGTATAATTAGAAGTAACTTTGATATATTTAATATTATTATTACTAAAGCGCTAGCTTCATTTAAGTTGGTAAACTTGAAAATTCCATACCAGTTTATTATTCTGTATTCTAAAAAATGAATGCATAAAATAACAAGGGACTCCTTACCACAAAAGGTTAAAAATCTATTTAAATAATCAAATCTACTTATATATTGAGAAATATATAATATAACTATACTTCCACTAATAGAACCTAATATAGAAATTGCAAAGTCTCTATATGATCTTTGATTTAAATCAAATGCATATTTATTTATACATAAAAACCATAGTAATACAAGAAAAATTAATCCTATATTAGATATTTTTATTTTTCCTTTATCCATAGATTTAAGCTCATATCCTACATACATAAACAACTGAGATACTAAAACTAGGTCTAGACTCCAAGGAAGATACTTAATATCCTTTAGTATGTATCCCATAATACATAATCCCATTACAATTGCTAATTCAGTAATCCTATCTTTATCCTTAACTATCTTTAATATTAAATTAAAAAGTATAGTTGAAAAGAATAAAGCTACCAAAAACCACAGTGCTCCAACAGACTGAATACAAGGCAATGCCTCAACTGCCTTTCCAGAACCATAAACTATAGAAATTAATGATTTTAGAATACTACTTATAAAACTTTCCTCACAAGTATATGCAACATATATTGAATATGTTCCAAATGTAATAAGATAAGGTACTATCATTCTTTTAAAGTTTTTTCTTATAATCCCCTTAAAACTGCTCTCATTAAATAAATATCCACTCACTATAAAAAACAAGGGCATGTGGAAAGAAAATATAAAACTCCAAAGTAATTTAAAATACCCTCTATGTGGTACTGTATGACCAATAATTACTGCTAAAATAGCAATTCCTTTTGCTATATCAATCCACTGAATTCTCTTTTTCATAATCTACTCCACAATCATATTTCCATAATACTATTATATTGTAATTATTCTTCTTACAACTTCATATTTTATATTTTTTATCATATCATTAAAAGCTTCACTACTTTCAATTTTAAAAGCCACAACAGGATCTTCTTGTCTATAAGATCTTAGCTTTATTCCTTCTTTTAGATGCTCCATATTATCTAGATGATCTATCCATTTTTCATCTACTACAGAAAGTAAGATTTCTCTTTCCTTTGAAGTAAAATCATCATTTTCAAAGCTACACCTAGAGTCTTCATATTTCATCATAAATAATTCTTTAAATAGTTCTTCAATATCTTCCAAAGATAAATCTAAAAGCTTGTTTTCATTTATGCAACTATCTTCAATTCCAAAAGTTTTTGCAGATATTAGTAGTGATTTTATATTTTCACTGTATACTTCTTCATAATCATCTTGTACTCCTATATTTTCCTCAAGATGAGTTTTAACAATATCAGCTGCAATATAATTTATCATTGCTTCAATTTCATCGCTAACCGCTTCATTTTCTAATACAATATTTCTTTCATTATATATAACCGTTCTCTGCTTATTTATGACATCATCAAATCCAATTAGATTTTTTCTTGCTTCAAAATTGTTTCCTTCCACATTTTTTTGTGCATTTTCAACAGCCCTTGAAACTGCCTTACTTTGGATAACCATGTTATCTGGAATATCCATCTTCCCAAAAATGTTATTAAATATATCAGTATCAAATACCTTTAATATGTCATCCTGTAAGGATAGATAAAATCTTGTGCTTCCCACATCTCCTTGACGTCCTGCTCTTCCTCTAAGCTGATTATCTATTCTTCTAGCCTCATGCCTATCACTACCAATAATTCTAAGACCTCCAAGCTCTATAACACCTTCACCAAGCTTAATATCAGTACCCCTACCAGCCATATTTGTAGCTATAGTTATAGCTCCTTTTTCTCCAGCTCTTTCAACTATAGCTGCCTCTTTTTCATGATTTTTTGCATTTAAAACATAATGCTTTATTCCCTTTAATTTTAATAGGTAAGATATATCCTCTGACTTTTGAATACTGGAGGTTCCAACTAAAACTGGTTGACCCTTTTCATGACATTTTATTAAATCTTCTACTATAGCATTATATTTAAGGGCAAGATTTTTATATATTAAATCAGGTTCATCTATTCTTGTTATAGGTTTATTAGTAGGAATTACTATAACGTCTAATCCATAAATTTCTTGAAACTCTATATCCTCTGTTTCCGCTGTACCTGACATACCTGAAAGCTTAGTATAAATTCTAAAATAGTTTTGAAGGGTAATAGTAGCAAGAGTCTTTGACTCTTTTTGTATCTTCACCTTTTCCTTCGCCTCTAATGCTTGGTGAAGACCTTCACTGAATCTTCTTCCTTCCATAACTCTTCCTGTAAACTCATCAACAATTAGAACCTCACCTTTTTTAACTATATAATCCTTATTGACTTCCATAGTATAGTTTGCCTTTAAGGCTTGTGTAATATGATGTTGAAGATCTCTATTTTCCATATCAGAGTAATTTTCTATATTAAAATGCTCTTCTAGTTTCTCTATTCCTTCATCAGTTAAAATTACAGATTTACCTTTTCTATCTACTTCATAATGAATTTTATACTTTAATTTTTTTACGAATTTATCAGCATCTATATATAGCTTTGTAGACTCTTCCCCTTCACCGGAAATAATTAGTGGCGTTCTTGCTTCATCAATTAGTATAGAGTCAATTTCGTCTACTATACAATAGGATAACTCTCTTTGTACTCTCTCTTCCTTATTAGTAACCATGTTATCTCTAAGATAATCAAATCCAAATTCACTATTGGTTCCATATACTACATCACATTTATACTGTTGTCTTCTTTCTTCAGGTTCCATGTCATGGAGAATAACACCTACAGTAACACCTAAGAATTCATGAATTTGTCTCATTTCATCACTATCACGTTTTGCTAAATAATCATTAGTAGTAATTATATGTACAGGCTTCCCAGAAAGTGCATTTAAGTATGCTGGTAACGTAGAAACTAAAGTTTTGCCTTCTCCAGTTTTCATCTCTGCAATCCTACCTTGATGTAATACTACTCCACCTATAAGTTGAACTCTGTAATGCTTTTTATTTAAAACTCTATAACCTACTTCTCTAACTACAGCAAATGCCTCAGGTAGGATATTATCTAGACTTTCTCCAGCAGATAGTCTTTCTTTGAATTCCTCTGTCTTATTTTTAAGTTGATAATCTGAAAGTTTTGACGTTTCTTCATCAAAGTTTTCTATTTTATCTACAATTCTATTTATACTCTTTAATTCTCTATCACTATATGTTCCTAAAAAATCTAATATTCCTGCCATTGCTGCACCTTCCTTGGATATTATTTATATAATTATCAGTATAATTATACTCTATTTGCATTGCAAAAGTAACCCTAACATTTGCCAAAAAAAACAAAAGGTCAACCCTAAGGTCAACCCTTCATTTTTATTATCTAAAATAGAAGTAGATTAGAAATACTCATACCCATTGGATAAATCTTTCTCATATGTTTATTATATCATATCATTGGAAAAATTTAAACATACTTTTCAAACTTTTCATCATTTTTAGACTAATAATTTAAAAAAATTTTCACAATAGCTATTTTATTTTCAAAGTGTATAGGTCGGCATTTACTATATTACCATATATATACTTATTAGGTATCTTCACTGTAATTAACCTGCCCTTATTTCCTTCTATTTTTATCCCATTCTCTGATGCAGTATATTCTCCGATATATATAGGGATATTTTCCTTCATATATATTTTTATTGGTATTGAATTGATGGTAACATTGCTTTTGCTTGCATTTCTTATTAAAATCATTGCTGTAATAGAATCTTTGCCACCCACAGCTACTATAGGATCTACAATTAACTCACCACTACGAATAGATGGTACTTCATAAAGCTTATTTCTAAGATATTCCTTAGTTGCTTCAGGAAGATTTTCATCCATAAAAGATTCAATATCCATTTCTTCTGTGTAGGAAATTTTCATACCAAATAAGTTAGTAAATATTACTTGTATATCTTTAGGTTCTCCTTCTATTACCACATCTTCAAAAAGTATTTCGTGAAACACACTTGAATTTGGTTCTATTCTACAATCTCCCTTAAAATCTACAGTTTTTCTAGCTAATAATTTTCCTTCACTATTTTCTAATGCTAAATTTACATTATAAAGTTCTACTGGTGTTGATGATGTATTAAATATAAATACTCCAGCTTCAACCCCTTCATATCCATGATATATATTTAAAGTTTCTATAGTCAGTTGGTTTTCTAACCTAGCCTTATCAAAGTCTTTATAATCCTTATATACTAGCTCTTTCTTAAAATCTGAAACTCCATAATCAAAGCTTAAAGGAAACTCTTTATACTCCCTACCAATTAAAACCTGATCCAACTCTTCAGCTAGGGCTTCTGGTTTCTTAAATAATTTATCAAATAAACTTGGCATATTATCACTCCCTGTTTTCTAATATAGATTTCTATACTAAAGGTATAGTTTTAGAATTGTTTTTTATATCTAGATTTCTTACTATATTCTCTATACCTAAGTTAAGATCATTAACATCATAATATTCCCTATTCTCATTATAAAGTTTTCTAGATACATATTCTCTTAAGTAAGAAGTAAGATTTATTAATTTATCTACAGGTAGTGATAATAAGTTATTATAGTACTCTTGAAAATTTAGTGAATTATTTAAGCAATATAACTTATATAATTGTTCTACGTCACTTAAAAACTTTTCGTACGTATTATAGTACACACTGAGTTTTTCTAAATATTTATCCTTAAAACAATCTGATAAAATTTCTTTATATTTATTTCCTATAAGAATTTCTATTGATTTTTCAAGATCTATTTTTTTATTATAATTTTCTATATAATATTTTCTTATATTATATATTTTACTACTTAATTCAACTAAAATTTCTTTTTCTAATTCAGATTTTGACCCTAAAATATATAATTCATCTATTAACTCGAAATCTTCAGTAGTATAGTTTAGTTTTTCTATTCTTTTTTTACATTCTTTAAGAATTTTAAAAATATCGAATTTGCTTAATTCATGCTCTACATAAATAATCACATCATTATATAAGTTCTCAAATAAAGAACTATCACTATACATCTTTATTTTATTTATATATGACATACAATTTTTTAAAGATTTATATATAGCAATATTAGTACCAGTATTTGAAATATTACCGAACTCTTGGAATTTATGAAATAAATATATAAACCCATTTAAATTCCTAGCATTATAGTCTAAAAATTCGTAATCAATACATAAGAATTTTCTGTATGAATTTTTTAAATAATCATAAGCTTTTTCATATTCTCTACGAATAATATATTCTTCAAATACTTTCAAGTTGAAATTTAAATCAATTATTATATCTTTATTTATACCACTTATATCGTTCGTATTAATTATAATACTATTCGTAGAAATTCTATTTTTTAAATCAATTTTTAATACAATATCGTTATTCAATATAGTTCCTCCCCAATAAAATTACTTTTAAATCAATATGAAAACTTATACTACTTGTTTATTTAGAAAATCTTTGTGTAATTATAATATTATATATTATTTCTTTAAGCCACTTTAATCCTTTTCTTTCAATTAAATATATATCTTTATTTAAAGTTTCAATTAACACCTCAGCAATTTCAATCCTTTTTATTAAATTAAGTTCATCAAATTCATCTATTTCTAAATAACTTATTGCATGTAACATTTTAATGTTACAATTAGAGGTTCTTACTTTATCAATAATTAAATTTACTTTATCAACACACTTTAATATAATCTCTTCTACATTATTGTATATATTATCGGAAACTATATTTATATTAGAAAAAGGATTATCCAATATTATACATTCCGTAACATCTCTACATAGATTTTCATTAGTATAAGAATATGAAATATAATCTAAAATTTTTTCTATTAAATTCTCTATATTGCTAATTATATCTTCAGTTAAATTATCATTTAAATTCTTAATTAATTCAATATCATTTATATTTAATATGCTAATATCTTTTTTCATAATTACACCACCTTAAAAATATCTTTGTAATCTATTATACTATTTTATACATAAAAATAATAGCAGGATATAGTCATTAATGACTATATCCTGCTTTATAAACCTAAAATAATTTTACTAGAACTATTTTCCTATTGAAACAACACTTGCTAAACCATCAAATGTTGCTTTCGCAACTTGTGCATCAGCTAATTTAATTGCAGCTTTAGCTGTATCCAAATCAGATGCACTTGCTGTTGCAGTATTTGCACCTACTGCAGTTTTAACTCTTGTATTTAATGCTTCTACAGCTTGTAAATAAACTGTGAATCCATTTGCATCGGCATTTACAAGTGCTATTTCAGCTGCTGTAAATCCTTTTAATCTTAGAGATTCTACATTATAGAATTCTTGAGCTTCTGCTATTGCCTTAGCCATTTCTGTTCTAGCAGTAGCTAAAGCTTTAACTGCTGTTTCATAAGTTGTAACTTTACCTTCAAATGCAGTTTTTGCAACAGTTAAATTATCTTTAGCAGTATTTAAAGTAGATGCACTTGCAGTTGCAACGTTAGCAACATTTGCAACTGTTATTGCTTTATAATAATCACTTCCGTATATAACTTCAGTTTGCATAGTTGTGTAAGCAGTATCTAAAGCTACTCTATCATTTAAACTTACAGATGTAACTTTTGCAACTTGCTCATCTAATAATATTTGAGCTGTGCTTATTGCTTTGTTCATGTCAGTTCTAGCAGTAGCTAAAGCTTTAACTTCATCATTGTATGCTGTTATAGTAGCATTAAATGTAGTTGTTCCATTACCTAATGCTGTATTAGCTGCTCCTAATTCCACTGCTGTAGCTTTTTCTATATTTGCTTTTATAGCAGTATCTATTGCTATAGTATAAGCTCCTGTTTTTGCAACAGCATTTTTTAAATCTGTGAATTTTGATCCTAAAGCTTTTTGGTCATCTGAATTAACTCCAGCAACTTCAACTTTTTTATCTGCTAATAACTTTTGTGCAGCAGTTATATCGTTTGTCATTTTAACTCTTGCATCTTTAAGGTTTTTAACTGCAGTATTAAATGTATTATTAGCACCCTCAAATGTAGTTGCAGCAGCTGTTAATGTAGTTGCAGCAGTTGTTATATCAACAAGTTTTGCATCTTTTACAGTTACTTTTTCTGCTTCAACTATTGCATTTTCAAATGCTTTGCTATTAAGAATACTAATGAAAGTATCGTCTGCAGTATCTAATGCTACTTTATCATTAGCTGTTAAAGCTGTTACATTTGCCTTCGCTTCTTCTAATAATGTTTTATTAGCTTCTATAGCATCAACAAATTGTTGACCAGCAGATACATTCTTATTAAGTTCTAAAGAAATAACTTTATCTCCTTCAGTAACTATGTCTACTAAATAATCGCCCATAGCAAGTTTAGCCTTTATATCAGCTCCACCAACCTCTACTGCAACTACTTTTCCATCTTCTACTATTGTAGCCATTGTTGCATTTGTAAATAAGTAGTTTTTATTATTAACTCTTATCATGCCTTCAGTTATAAGTTGAACTTTTGTATAATTACTAGGATTTACAACTACAACTTCATCTAATTCAGCTCCAATAGCTGTTACCCAAGCCGTTACATCTTTGTTTGTAGATGTAGCTAACTCTTCAAGTAATGCTTTAGCAGCATCTACAGCTTCTTGAGTTTTAGCTTCTTTAGCTGCGTTTACAGCTGCTTCTGCTTTATCTATTAATTTTTGTTGAACTAGGTCAACTTCTTGAGACCATCCACCTTCAACATATACTAATGTATCTGGGCATGTTCTGAACATTTCAACGTATGTTCTAGCTGCATTTATATCAGCTTGCTTGTTTGATTTTTGAGCTTTGTCTAATGCTGCTAAGAATCCTTCGAATAATTCTTGTTGAACACCATCAACTTGCTTAGAGAATTCTCCTACAGCAAATTCTGCATCTGTTCCTGCTAAAGCTTTTATAGCAGTTCTTGCAGTGTTTATAGATTCTTGAGTTCTTGCTTTTTGAGCTGCAAGTACAGCTTCAAAAGCGGCTTTGTATAAATCATCTGCAGACATACCTGCTGCAAATACTGGCATAGCTCCCATTGTAAGGCTAGCAGCTAATGCTCCACTTAATACCTTTACATTTTTTTTCATGTTAGAATTACCTCCTAATTTTTAGATAACAAAATTTATTATAATGAGCACACTGAGAAATCTAATTAATTCTTGTCTTTAATCCATATTGTTTTAAAAATCCTCCCCAATATACCCCATTAAATACATTTTATATTGCATTTATTATTAATTTTTATTATATAGAAATAAATGCTAATACAATTATAATACATAATTAGATACTTGTCCATAAAATTCTTAATATTAGTTAATATTAACTAATATTAATCTATAATTTTACATGTATTTAAATTGTAATTATTAAAGTTTTTATAATAAAATTACGCCATTTACATATGTGTATAAACATATATATATTTCTTTAAAATTACTTATTCTACTTATATTCCGAAATTCCTCTTTTAATCCCCAAAAAAATTGGATTAATTTTAAATCTTTTACCACTTAGTAAATATTTTAATATAATTACTATTCTAGTTAAGTAAAAAAAACATAAGTTCTTATTATATTTTTTCATTATAAATATTCTATTTCTAGTATTCCATTCAATGGCAAAGGGGGATTCTTCTCCTCCTGTAGATGCGCTTACTTTATGATAAATAACTGCCTTAGGATTATAATAAATCTTGTATCCACACTTTTGTACCATCAAAGAAAAGTCTACATCTTCATAGTACATAAAGTATTCTTCTGGTAAAAATCCAACTTTAGTAAATACCTCTTTTTTTATCATCATTAAACAGCCTGTAGAAAATGTTATTTCCTTAGGCTCATTATATTTATTATCGTCTCTTTCTCCTTCACCTATATGCATTCCATAAAATCTTTTTGTATTAAATTCTCCACCTGCAAACCATAATGTGTCTCTCTTTTCTTCGTAATATATCTTTCCTGTTGAAATTCCTATATTCCCCTTTTCTTTAAAAGGCTTTAGTAGTTCCTCTATTAAATTTTCTTCTACTAAAGTATCATTATTTAAGAGAAGTATATAATCTCCTCCGTGATCTAATGCATATTTAATTCCTACATTATTACCTTTAGCAAAACCTCCATTCTCTCCAGATTGTAAAAGGATATAGGTATCACCTATATCCTTTTTTAATCTATTATAACTATCATCTGGTGAAGCGTTATCTACTATAATTACTTGATAATTCTTATAAGTTAATTTCTTAAGAGAATTTATACAATCCATCGTATCTTCGTATCCTTTATAGTTTAAAAGTACTATATATACCTTTTCATCCATGGCTTTACCCAACTTTCTTTTTTAATTAATAAATATTCTATGGCAAAAATTAATAATATATTTAATATTAATATAGGTATTTTAAAAGAGTTAACAAAAATACTCCATAATATAATACTAGTGATATTAGTGTATATTAATATTTTACCGGCAGCTGACATCTTTTTACTTTTAATAATTCTTATAGATATATATCCAAGAAGTATATATATACTCAAATAACTAACAAGGCCTATCAATCCTGCATCTTGAAATGCTTCAGGAATAAAAGTCATGGCATTTAAGCCGACTTCTTCTTGAAGATGCGGAGTATAATTTCCTTGGTTAATAAGCCATAATTTAAATTCTTCACCTTTTCCAATAATATTTGCACCAAACTTTACAAAGGGGTAAAATAGATTACCAAAAAATCCATAACCATTTATTACTTCATTAGAAATTGCGAAGGCTGCATTCTGTAATGGACTAGTTAAATATATATATAACCATAGAAACCCTGATGGTATCAATGGACTTACACCATAATGTTCCCAAAGAGTTCTATCATATATATTCTCAAGAACATACTCCATTCTCATATTTCCAATATATCCAAAGAACCATATAAATAATAATATTACTCCTGTAAAACCACCATATATAATCCATTTTTTACCTTTTGATAAAGAGTCTTTTATATCTATAAATCTAAATACTTCATATATTCCTATTGTTATAAATAAAAATGCTATGGGCCCTCTGTTTAAAGTTAAAGCTAATACTACTAAACTTCCTATAAATACAATAATATCAACTATTCTTTTATTGTTTCTAAATAAAATATATTTTATTTCTGCACATAACACTAGCATATGAACAATATAAGTAGCATAATGGTCAATCTGCTGTTTATCTATCTTATTTTCTTCTAATATTTTAAGACCATATTTATTTACATTATAAATAAATACTATAACTGCAACTATAAATATTAAATTTGATATGTGAAAATAAATATTAAAATTCTTTTTCTCCTTTAATTCTTGACACAGTGTATTTATATCCCTTGTTTTAAGAAAAGTAAATTTTGATAGTATCAAAAAGCTTCCCCATATTACTATGGAAATAATATTAATCTGTATTGTAGGACTATATAAAGTACTAAGCTTAAAATCATATAATATTAAGGTTATAATCCATAATAAAAACATTATCTTAACCTGATCTACTAATATTACAATTCCTTGTTTTTTAAGATATCTTGCTAATATAAAAATCAAAACTAAAAGCTGAATTATGGCAAAAACTTCATAGGTCATACCTTTCCTCCTTTTAAATACCTTTTATTACTTCATATATTTCTTCTGTAGTTTTTTCCCAAGAGTACTTACCCAGTAGTAATTCCCCTCTTAATTTAGTTCTTTCAATATAATCTATTTCCTTCTTATTTATAACAATTTCCAACGCAGTTTTAATTTCTTCTATACTTTCTGGATTAAAGGTTATAGCTCCATCCTCTGACACTTCTTTTAAGGATGAATTGTTAGAGCATAATACTAACGTTCCACAAGCCCATGCTTCTAAAATAGGTAACCCAAAGCCTTCATATAATGTTGGATATAGAAAAGCTTCTGCTTTCCCATATAAACTTGGTAAATTATCATCTGAAATATATCCAACAAAATTAACTTTATCCTCCAAATTTAATTCTTCTACCATGGACTTTAATCTTTCTATATATGGTGAAGTTTTCCCTACTATAACTAGCTTAACACCCTTATTATCTTCAATTTGGCTATAGGCCATTATAGCTGAATGTAAGTTTTTATGGCTATAACCTCCACCTACCATTAGAATGTATGGATATTTTATATTTAAGTTTTCTATAACTTCTTTGTGTACATTATCCTTATTAAATAATTCTCTATCATAGCCGTTATATACAACTTTTATTTTAGATTCTTCTACATTGTAAAACTTTAATAAATCTCCTTTGGTTTGATTTGATATACATACTATTTTATATGCCTTTTTAAGTAAAATAGGCATAAAATATTTATAGTAATTGTATTGATGTTTTGCTACCTTAGGATAATGTAGTGGTATAAAATCATGAATAGTTATTATTTGCTTTTTATTACTTAGTAAGGATAAATATTGAAATGGATGGTATAAAATACTATTACCTCTAACTTTAAAAGGCATAATAAACTGTGTATAGAGAAATCTTACCATTCCACCCTTTTTTTTATAGTTAGGTTTTAGGTATTTTGTTGTCTTTATAACCTCTACATCATCAATATTAATAGGTGTAAAAACCTTAATATGTGCCTTATATTTCAATTTATTTATAATATTTTTAGTATAAACTCCAAGCCCCGTTGGATTTTCATTAAGTATAGTTCCATTTACATATATTTTTCTTTTCATAATATTTCCTCTTATTCTGTACTATTTTTCTTTTTAAGACTGTTAATACTGTTAACTATTTCATTTTTAAATAACACAATAGATATACTAGTGAATCCTACAAAATATAATACTATTGCAATATACCATTTAAACTTAAATGCTAAAAACAAAAATAAAATTACTGTAAGAATCTCTCCTATATTATGTTTTATAGTATTTACCCCTATATACTTAGAAAAAAACCTATCTCCATAAAAACCCCATAAACAAAATGATATCAATGATGAAGCCGCTATGGCCTCTTTTGTTCCAAACATAATAAAGGCTGTAATTATAGTTATAAGTGAAATAACAACCGCTACAATAGTATTTATAGTATATTCTTTTTTTAACTTAAGAGTTTTATAAAAATTGGTAGTAACAATATTAATTTCTCCACTAAATAATACTGTAGGGAATATTATAGACGTAACACCAAGGGCAGCACTATATTGTGGTATAAAATTAGTTACAATAACACTAAATATAAAGTATGCCATAAGACAGTACCCAAGTATAATGAAAATTACAGTTTTCATTATTTCGTAGGTCCTTTTAAGGTCTCCTTCATTAATTCTTGATAAATATGGATAGGCTACAGATCTTACACCGTTCAATATAACATATACCATAGATAAAAGAGATACAGCAAAGGAATACATAGCAAAATCCTCTAATGTGAAGAATTTATCTATAAATATTCTATCTACACCTATAATTATGATGCTAACAAAGTTTCCTAGCATTATAAAGAAACCCATTGACATGTTGTTTTTTACATCATCTTTCAACTCTATAATACCTTTGGAATCACCAAATACTAATTCCTTATATTTTGATAAATATATGACTAAAATTATTAAGTTTATTATAGTTTGAAGTATAATAAAATGTATAGCCCCATTATAATTACTTAAGATCAAAAATATAGTTCCAATGATATACATAACCTTATTCAATACTAAAGTTATTGAATAAAATTTAAATTTCCTTATTATTTGACTTATGAATTCAAAATACCCCGTGATATTTAATATCAAGGCATTTACTCCTAGTGATATATATATAATTGTTCTAATCTTATCACCAGAAAATGCTATGGCCAATGCTATTATTAATATTGATACTAAACCTTGAAATGCTAAAAGAAACCTAAAATAACCTCTAAAGGTTTTTTTAGGTAGGTCTTCATACTCATAATTTCCATAATTAACATATATACCATCGTTAAAACCAAAGTGAAAAAATCCTATATATCCAACATAAAAAGTAAATATTTTAAGATATCCATATTCACCTATTGATAGTTCTTTTGGTATTAAAAATGTTATTACCACTCCAACTAGAAGAGTTATTATATTGGAAGAAAGGGTATATATTAAATCCTTAACCTTTCTATCCTTAATTATATTTTTTCTCATATCTTTTAATCTTCCTACTTATTATACATTTTGTTGTAGTAATTTTCATATTCTCCAGATGTTATCTCTTCCATCCACTGTTTATTTTTTAAGTACCACTTTATAGTTTTAATTATTCCCTTTTCAAAAGAGGTTTCTGGATACCACCCTAGTTCATCTTTAATTTTACTAGGATCTATACCATATCTTCTATCGTGACCTTTTCTATCTTCTACATAGGTTATTAGCTCTTCTGTTATAGTGTTATCATAATCTCTATTTAAATATTCTATAACTTCTTTTACTATCTCAATATTTTTTCTTTCATTATGTCCACCTACATTGTAAACTTCACCTATAGTTCCATTATTAATCACCATATCAATAGCTTTGCAATGATCTTCTACATAAAGCCAATCCCTTACATTAAGACCATCTCCATATATAGGCAGTGCCTTATGATTTATTGCATTGTTAATAAGTAATGGTATTAATTTTTCTGGGAATTGAAAAGGTCCATAATTATTAGAACATCTTGTAATAGTTATAGGCATCTGAAAAGTATCAAAGTAAGCCTTTACCATTAAATCTGATGAAGCTTTACTTGCAGAATATGGACTATGAGGATCTAAGCTAGTACTTTCTGTAAAGTAACCTGTTTCTCCCAATGATCCATATACTTCATCTGTTCCAACTTGGTGAAATCTCTTTCCTTCTTTCCATTTTCCATCTACATACCAAGCTTTTTTTGCACAGTTTAGAAGATTTAAGGTTCCCAGTACATTTGTTTTTACAAAGGTCTCAGGATCTTCAATACTTCTGTCTACATGGCTTTCAGCTGCAAAATTTACGACATAATCTACTTTAAAATCCTCAAATATTTTATTTACCAGGAAATTATCCCTTATATCCCCATGAACAAAATGATAGTTTACATCACTTTCTATCTCTTTAAGATTATTTAGATTTCCAGCATAGGTTAAACTATCCAGATTTATTATTCTTATATCCTTGAAATTTTTTAACATATATATTATAAAGTTTGAGCCTATAAAGCCTGCTCCTCCAGTAACTAAGTATATTTTCATTTTCCTTCTCCTCTCACCTAAAAAGGGCTGTTAAATTCAGATACAAATTGCTGCTTTTTATCTTTATCCGAAAGAATTACTTCTTCTATTTTATCCAGTGGCCACTTTATCCCAATAGTTTCATCATTCCAACGAATGCCACTATCATATTCTGGATGATAAAAATCTGTACACTTGTAATTAAAGGTTACCTCATTGGATAAAACTAAAAATCCATGGGCAAAGCCCTCCGGAATATAAAATTGAGTTTTATTTTCTCCTGAGAGATATACCCCTTCCCACTTTAAATAGGTTGGTGAATCCTTCCTAAGATCTACAGCTACATCAAAGATTTCTCCATGAATAACTCTTACTAATTTACCTTGAGAATGCTTTGTTTGAAAATGAAGTCCTCTTAATACACCCTTTGTTGAAAAAGATTCATTATCTTGTACAAATTCCATTGTTAATCCATTTTCAAAGAATGCCTTTTTACTATAGGTTTCCATAAAGTATCCTCTATTATCTTGAAATACTTTTGGCTTTACTATATATAGATCTTCAATAGATGTTTTTTCAAATATGAAGTTACTCATAATCTTTCCCTCACAATTTTCTTATACTTACTCTTCTGAAATTTCAATAAGATATTTTCCATAATCACTTTTTATTAGTGGCTCCGCTAACTTTCTTAGTTGTTCTTTATTTATCCAACCTTTTCCAAACGCAATTTCCTCTAGACTTGCTATATATGTACCTTGAGTATTTTGAACTGCTTCTACAAAATTTGATGCTTTAAGCATAGAGCTATGGGTACCTGTATCTAACCAAGCCATTCCTCTTCCTAATAAATCTACCTTTAGAGTATTTTCTTTCATATACAGTTTGTTTAAATCAGTTATTTCTAATTCCCCTCTTTTTGATGGCTTTAAAGATTTTGCCTTTTCAATTACAGAGTTATCATAAAAATATAATCCTGGTACTGCATATTTAGATTTTGGTTTTTCTGGTTTTTCTTCTAAAGATAAAACCCTATTGTTTTTATCGAATTCTACTACTCCAAATTCCCTTGGATTTTGAACATAGTATCCATATATAAGAGCTCCTTTTTCAATTTCAGCTCCTGCCTTTAAATGTTTATCAAAACTTTGTCCCCAAAATATATTATCCCCTAAAATAAGAGCTACATTATCTTCTCCTATAAAATCCTCACCAATGATAAATGCCTCTGCTAGTCCATTTGGAGCTTCTTGAACCTGATAACTTACTTGAAGCCCTAATTCACTTCCATCGCCAAAAAGCTCTTTAAAGGTTTCCAAGTCTCTTTTAGTGGATATTATTAAAATTTCTCTAATTCCTGATAACATAAGTACTGACATTGGATAATAAATCATAGGTTTATCGTATATTGGTACCATTTGCTTTGACATAGCCTTTGTAACAGGATACAATCTTGTTCCTGAACCTCCAGCAAGTACAATTCCCTTCATTGTGCTTCTCTCCTTATAATTAATTTAATATAATATATAAATCACGTACTGTGTTATTTAAGATTCTTCTTTCCTTTACGCTTTCCAAAAAAGTCTCCTAAATATCTAGCTCCAAAGTTTGGTATGATATTTACAAAAGCCTTGTAATTCTTTTCTTTTAAACTTCTTTTCACCACATATTCAAGAAGTCCCATACCAGCTTTTTTTGCATTATAATTTAGCATATAACTATTTTCTCCAAGAAAAATACCTGTACTATAGTATCGTTTATATTGCTCCTTCATTGTTAAATTATGAGAATGTATAACCCATGATTCAGGAGAATATCTTATTTTATATCCAGCCATTATAATTTTGTATGCAATGTACATATCCTCATTAGTCAATAAATTCTTATTATCATAACCCTTAAGCTCTACAAATATATCCTTTCGTATAGCTGATGAGGCATCTGAAAAATAAAAAGTTTTAATACCTAACTCATCTATATCATCTATACTTTTAATTCTAGCCTCTAGTGGATAATTCTTTTCTCTTACATACTTCTCTATTGTCTTGTCTATGCATACTTGTCTACTAAATGAAGCCACACATTTACCCTCTATTATAGGAGTTATTAAATAATATAGCCATAGATCATCTTCTATTTTTATATCTTGAGTAATAAATACTAGTATTTCGCCATCTGCTCTAAAAGAAGCCTCTTCTCTAGTTATACTGTGGCTAAATTCACTCTTTTTTATTTTTATATACTTACAATCTAATTTTTTTAATACCTCTTCAGTCTTATCTTCTCCTTCTGTCATTACATATTCAATAGATGAAATCTGAACATTCCTCTGTTTCATTAATGAATCATGTAGACCTTCTAAAAAACACTCTCCATTATACACTGGACATATTATAGAAACTTTCATTTTTTCTCCTCTTTAAATTATAATTGATATTCAATTTCCTATTTTACTATTTTTTTATATATTTCTTAATTTAGGTAAATCCAACTTTTTATATGAATAAAATATCATACTATTTGTCATTCTTCAAGGACTCCTTCTTATATGACATTTCTACAATATTAAAAAATATAATAAACAATATATAAATAGTTGATAGATGCCTAACTAGTGGACTTTCAATTAAGTTATAGAAACATATAAACACTGTATAAGCTAAAATAAAATTAATATATTCCATTTTGTCTATACTATTTAATCTTTTTATTTTTCTAATTGTAACTCCAAATGCACTGACAATTAGAGTACTTCCTATAAACCCAAAATCCAGGAGCACATCCAGATATCCATTATGAGCGTGATTAGGTAATCCCCCATAAAATTTTGCTACAAAATTTACTGAGTAAATATTATTTGTCCAATACCCAGAGTATCCATAACCCAATAATGGTTTAGTTTCAACCCCCGCAATAGCTCCTCTCCATATTACATCTCTATCTGTTAAATTAGGACTCCTTCCTATTAACGCCAACAAGTCTATATACCATTGAGGTTGATATATAATTATATAAACAGATAGCAATAACAATGGTATAAATCCGTATATTACAAATTTATTAATTTTTTTATACCTTGTAACAATTATAAGTATTAACATACCAATTAATAATAGTATTGATGTCATACTTTTACTCATATATAAAAGTATTGACGCAATTATAATTTCACATATACATATATATTTCATTTTTTTATTATCACAATTGTATAATAAAAACCATACTGAAAAGCTTATTGCTAGAGTCATGTAAAACCCTAAAAGGTTTCTATGTTTAAATATCCCTCTGATTACACTATCATATCTAACTTCTTGAACATCATAAATATTTCCTATCCTAAATATAAATATTACAAAATTTATAGCTACAATTGATAAAAACCATATAAATAAAACTTTAAATATATCTTCCTTTTCATAATTAAGAGATATATATATAGCTATAATAGTTGTGCATCCTAGAAAAATAGAATTTTTCATTGTATCTACTATAGATTGCGACCATATAGATGAGATTAATGCAAATAATACAATAAGAAAAAATATTAGATTTACACCTGATACATATTCTTTAAGTTTCTTTCTTTTAATCGTAATTGCTATTAACATACATGGAATAATTATTATAACCATATTTTTGATTAATCCTAAGAACCTATAGTCTTCTATATATCTCACACCTGAACTTATTAATAAAGTTGAAAATATTAATATATAAATAAAAAATTCATTTCTGGAAAACTCTTCTAACTTATTAAGTTGCCTATTAATATATTCCATTATTTCTACCACCTCGAACATTCTATACTACATAGTCTTTCTAACGCCTTTTTAGTTTCTTAATAACTAACCCTTTATAATATAAAAATTCCTCACTTCTACAGAAAATTATCAAATAAGTTAGATTTATTACTACTACATTTAATACAACCTCTATTAAAAATGAAAAAATTATATTTTCAACATTTATAAAACTTCCTATAATTCTAGTTAATAGAAAGGGTATAACTCCAATACCTAAATACCCAATGTACCTTACAATATATTGACTTAAGCTTCTTTTAAATACCTTATTGAATACCACTTTAGGCTTAACCCAGAATACTACAGATAAGTTACTTATCAATGTTCCTACAAATACACCTACAAGGCCAACTTTTTTAACTAACATAATTGAAAAAACTAAGTTTATAATAACTTCAAAAATAGGAGCATATCTATCCTCATAATATAGGCCTCCACTTTCTTTAAACTTATCTATACACATTCTCATGGTAGTTATATAAAAGTTTGCTAGGAGAACTATTACCACCATATTGTCTAAAATGTATTCTTTTCCAATCCATATAGTAACAAATTTATCAAAGGCATTATAAAGAGAAATTGTTGCCATAGACGAAATCCAAAAGTTCACAAACATCAGCTTTTTAAATATACCAAAGGATTTTTCAGAATCTCCTTCTGTAAGAAGATTTCCTATGCTAGCTGTAAGTCCTTCAAAAATCTTATTAATAAAATTTTGACAAAATGATATTACCATTTGGTAGTTTGTATACATTGCAACTATTTTTAAATTCAAATAGTATGATATTAGCATATTATCAGTTCCAAAAACTACAAAGGCTCCCACCTTATGAATAAATAATGCTTTTATATTTTTTATTATATTATTCTTCTCTTTAACTTCTGAAACTTCTGTTTCCTTAAACCAAGGAAACTTCTTTTTAACCATATAGTTTATAGTTATTAAGTATCCTACATTAGTTAAAATCTGTATTGCTATATAAAGTAAAAATGATTTAAATATAAACAACATAAATATCTGAACTATGCCTCTTACAGCTTTAAATGCAAAATCACAAATTGATATTATATATCCCTTTTGGCTTGCATATAGCATACATGTTTTATAAGAAAAATAATATGTTAATGTAGTATCTATAACATAAAGAATAAAACATATCCTTACATAGTCTATAGGTATTTGATTTTTCACAAAAATACCCAAAGCCCCTGAAAGTACAATTCCTGCTATTAACACTATAGTTCCAGATACCTTGTAAATCTTAGAGTATAAATTTACTGTACTCTTTATCTGAACCCTATCATCTTCTGCAAAGGGTTTATATAATGAGAACATTATGGCCATGCCAACTCCAGATTCTACCAAGTTCAAGAAACTTAGTACATTTTGAAGCAATCCTTGGAGTCCTGCCATATCTTGTCCTAACATATTTATAAATATTCTTCTATTTATGAATGTTAGAAGCATTAAAACCACATATGTTATGGTACCATATATTACATTACGTTTTGCATACTTTAATCTCATTGTTTTTTACCCATTTTTCCATAGATATTAAAAACTTTATAGGCTATCTTAGGAACCCTCAAAATCATAAGGGAAGCCACTTTAAATTTCTTACTTTTAGGATTAAACCCTTTTAAAAAATTTCGTACATCTTCCCTCATTATAAACTCATATAACTCTTTTTTATCTGCTCCACCCTTTGCCATAGTAGAAAAAATTCTTATTATATTTCTTGGTATATGGTAGTTCAATAGAGCGTTTTTAATATTTTTATCCTTACAAACTTCTTTGTTATACTCTAAAATTTTCACATCTGAATCATGGAGATTATAATAGGCTGTACTTGGTGTCTTCGTTACAGAAGTTCCTCTTCTTACATAATTCACTAAAGGTTCCTTAACACAGCCTACGGACTCTGCTCTTGCAAGAGCTTTAACTATAAAGACAGTATCCTCCCCAAATTTTATATCTGTTGGAAACTTCAAGGCTTCCTCTATTATAAAGCTTCTTAGATAAAATCCTGATATTGCACTAATCCAAAATTCATTTCTAAGCATCCTTGCAGCAGCATCTTTTCCTTCTAATATGGAATCTATGTATTTATGAACCTTTGAGATAACACTATAATTATTATCAGCACTTAGATGTGTATAGCCGCAAAATACTATATATGTACCTTCTTTTTCAGCATAATTGTAGAACTTCTCAAGACATTGCTTTTCAATATAGTCATCACCATCTAAAAAATATAAGTACTTTCCCTTAGCTAGAGATATGCCTTGGTTTCTTGCGTGGCTTACCCCTTGATTTTTATTATTTATAATGGTGTAAGTCAAATTAAACTTTATAAGTTCCTCCTCACATATAATATTACAATTATCTGTGGAACCATCATTTATAACTATTACTTCAAAATCTTTGAAACTCTGTACTGCAAGAGATTCTATAGTTTTCTTTATATAACTTCCCACATTATAAATTGGTATTATTACTGAAATCTTAGTGTTCATATTCTTTCCCTTCTATATTGAAAACTTCATTATAGTTTTTCCCAAAGATTTATTTTTTACTTCTTCTTCGAAAACTACATAATAATCGCTAATGTGATTTATTACTTTCACACCATTTATTAACTGTTCTATAGAATTTGAGTAATTAAGATTTTCCATGAGCTTTACAGATTCCTGAAAATCCTCTATAGAACTTCTTGTAGTTCCAGTGAGTCTGAGACCTTTTTCTAGTATTTTTCTAGTATTGATTTCTATATTTTCTTCTGAAACTCCTGTTAAAACTATTTCTCCACCAATAGCTATGGAATCTATAATTTCATTTATTGCTCCTTGTGAACCAATTCCTCCAACACATTCAAAGGCTATGTCCATATTTAACTCTTTTAGAGATGACTGTCCTACTAAATAATAATTATCAACAGGAAATTTTTTTAACTTTTCTTCATGCTTTCCTATAACTATAATTTTACTATTAGTTTTACTTTTCAAAACAGAAGCTAGAATATATCCCACAATTCCATCTCCCCATAGAGCTATGGTTTTATTATTTAAATCTCTAACCCTTCTCATCGCTGCCATAGCAACAGAAGTAAGCTCTGAAAATACTGCCACTTCCTTGGAAACCTTATGTCCAACTTTCACTATATTAGATATAGGAAATGATATATACTCACAAGAGAAACCATCTATATTACTAGAAGCAAACTTTGCCTTAGGACAATAATTTTCTCCTAAGTTATTATCTTTAAGAGGGCATATTGCTACATTTTTATATAAATTGCAATTACCTTCTCCCCCATTAATACTACAGTCAGTTATGTTTGGAACTAAAACCACAGTATCTCCAATTTCAAATGTATTTGTAGGATCTTTAATAATTGTTCCCACAGCCTCATGTAAAAGTCTCATAGGATACTTAAGACCTAATATTCTTTCTGATCTCAAACCTAAAAAATATCTTAAGTCTGCCTTGCAAATAGCTGCCATATCTATCTTCACAAGGGCTTCATTGGCTTTTATATTTACATCTTCATAATATATTTCAAAGGTATTGGGAGAAACTATTTTAAACCCTTTACTTAACACACTTATCACCACCTAAAGCCTATATCTATATTTAACTATTTAGCTTTTTAGCTATATAACTATTTAACTACTCACATATTTAACAATTTTACTGTTTAACTATTTGTATATTTAACTATTTAACTTCTAACTTTCCTAGCTTTATTACAGATTTTAATATTAACAAATCTTCAAAGGTTGTAACCTTAAAGTTAAGTTTATCTCCCTTAACTAAATGAACCTTTTCTCCTAACTTAAGAATTAGCTGACAGTCATCTGTAGCTGTGTTAATATTATTTTCTTTAGCATGATCATGTGCCTTCTTTATTAGGGCATATTCAAAGCTCTGAGGTGTTTGACCTAAATGAAGCTCATGTCTTGGGGGTACTTCCTCAATAAATTCTCCATCTAAGGTTTTTATAATAGTATCTGCACTTGGAATAACTGTGTCTACAGCTTTATATTCCTTTGCACCTTCTATGTTCTCATCAATTATTCTTTGAGATATAAGTGGTCTTGCAGCATCGTGAACAACTACTATATCATCACCACCACAAAACTCCTCTATAGCCTTAAGTCCATTTTCCACAGAGGATTGTCTTGTATCTCCGCCATCTACTATCCACTTAACCTTTGTAAGCCCATATTTTCTAACCCATATATTTAAATCCTCTTTATAGTCTGATTTACATATAACCGCTATATAATCAATGTTGGGATTTATATCAAAAGCCTCTATGGTATGTACAATTAATGGTTTACCGTATATATCTATAAACTGCTTTGGAAGATCACCACCCATTCTAGTGCCACTTCCTCCTGCAAGTATTAATCCTATATTCATAGCTTCCTCCTTTATTAGTGATCAATGATAGATATTCATTGAATTTAAAAGTTTAAAAAATAATCTACAAATCTTTTTGAAGCCTCTCCATCTTTATATTCACAAAATCTACTTGAGAAACTATTTATTCTATCTATATCAAAGTCACCCATTGTAGCATTGTTAATAAAGGTTACTATCTCTTCAGTAGTATTCATCATTTCTCCTGGAATAAAATCTTCAAAATGAAAATAAAAATTTCTAAGCTCTTCTTTATATTTATGGAAATCATAGGTGAAGAAGGCCATTGGCTTCTTAAGTAGGGAATACTCAAATATCACTGATGAATAATCAGTGATTAAACAATTAGATACAATCATTAAATCATTTATGTTTTCTTTCCCCATATCTATAACAAAATCCTTAACCTCATCATCTATTTCATAGGAATTTCTTATAATTGGGTGTAATTTAAATATAAATTTATAGTTATCTCCAAAGTTGTTTTTTAATAATTTTAGATTTAACTGCATATTAAAATATTCCTTTTCATCATCCCTAAAGGTTGGAGCATATAATATAAGCTTTTTATCCTTAAGGCTAGGATATTTATTATAAAATCTAATCCTTGCTTTTTCTATCTCTTCTTCATTAATCAAAACATCAGTTCTTGGAATTCCCATAGATAATATTTTATTTTCATCTACATTTAATGCTTTAGAATAAATACTTCTTAGTTCTGATGAACTAACTAAAAGGTAATCGATATTTTTACTATCTCTCTCAAATCTATTTATTTCTTCTTCACTTTTAGCAGAATCTATACCAAATCTCTTAAAAGCTCCCATCGCATGCCATGTATTAATCATAATGGTACCACTTCGCTTTTTTAAAAAGTGATAATAATGATTATTAGTTATCCAATATTTGGATGTAGCAAGGTAATACAAATGTAATGGTGTTCTAGTTTTAACTACCTTTACATTGTTAACATCTATAGTTATCCCTTTATTCAAAGGAATTATAATCTCAACTGTGAGATTTCTTTTTTCAATCTCCTGATATATATATAATAGATTTCCATAAAATCCTTTTCCGTAATCACATTCCATTATTATTCTATCTTTTTTTATTGGGATCAAAGAAAAAAGTTTATATATAAGACTAGAGAATATAAATATTAATTTTCTCACTGTATGTCTCTCCTCTTTAACATTAACTGTTATTTAATAAACTTCCTTTTCAAAAAGTTTATACCCTTATTCCACCAATTTATTCCTTCCATATTTATAACAGGAATTTCTTTTATTTTTAGGTTATTTTTTCTTATCCATACATTAAATAGTCTTTCGCTTAAAAATCCAAAAATTCTACTTTGATAGTTATCATAGTTACTTATATCTATTTGACTTTCTAACTTAAATAAAATATCAAAGAGCCATTTGCAATACTCATCAAAATCCTTTTTTTTCATAATGAACATATTATATAAATAAAGCTTTTTTCCATTCATTACTTCATTAAAGCTTTCAGTATATTCACTGTGATATTCCTTAATTATTTCTCTTACCTTATTTAAATCCTCTATATGATGGGCATTTTTATAATGTGATTCTACTGTTTCAATATAATAATTTCTCTTACTTGGTAAAACTATATCAGCGTCTTTAAGTAGCTGTAATGCCTCTTCCTCTTTAAGGATTAGAGAAAATTTATCGTTTTGGGATAAAACTCTATTTACTAAAGGTTTAACTGTAAAATATCTTCTGTAGTGACTTAATCCTATATATTCACAATCTATATTTTTATAAACCCAATATAATCCTGTTAACTCACAGTAATTTGAATTTTTAATAGATATATTATCTCCTGTATTGTCACCTAAATATCCTAAATCATTCTTACCCTCTCTACCTACATGTAGCGGAATATACATTTTTTCCTGTGGCATTTTATAGTTTTTATGTGTAGCAACATACACCCTTATATCCATTACTTAAACTCCTCTTTTATACGTTCTATAGCAGCCTTTATAACATTATGCATATCATAATATTTATATTGGCCAAGTCTTCCTCCAAAAATAACCTTTTCTTCTTTTTCACTTAATTCTTTATACTTTTCATATATTAAACTATTTTTCTCATCTAATACTGGGTAGTAAGGCTCGTCCCCTTTTTCCCATTCCTTTGGATATTCTTTAGTTATAAAAGTATTTTCTCCTGTTCCAAATTCAAAATGCTTATGTTCGATTATTCTTGTGTATGGTGTCTCGCTATCAGTATAATTAATCACCGCATTACCTTGATAGTTATTAGTCTCTTTAAACTCAGTTTCAAACCTTAGTGTTCTATATTCTAAAACTCCAAATTTATAATCATAAAATTCATCAATCATTCCCGTAAACACTATTTTATCTGAAATTGCAACAATTTCATCTTTAATCTTAAAAAAGTCTGTGCTTAGCTTAACTTCTATTCCTTCTAATAGTGTTTCTATAAGTTTATTATATCCACCTACAGGAATACCTTGATATTTATCATTGAAATAGTTATTGTCATAGGTGTATCTAACAGGAAGTCGTTTTATGATAAAAGATGGCAATTCTGTGCACTTTCTACCCCATTGTTTTTCTGTATATCCCTTAATTAACTTTTCATATATATCTGTTCCTACTAAGGATATGGCTTGTTCTTCTAAGTTTTCAGGAGTCTTTCCTCCTAATACTTGTTTTTGTCCTTCTATCTTTTCTTTTGCTTCCTCTGGAGTTATTACTCCCCAAAGCTTATTAAAGGTATTCATATTAAAGGGTAGATTATATAACTCTCCCTTATAGTTGGCTATAGGTGAATTAGTAAATCTGTTAAATGTAACAAAATTATTTACATATTCCCATATCTCGTCATCACTGGTATGAAAAATATGTGCTCCATATGTGTGTATATTAATTCCATCTTTATTTTCACAATATACGTTCCCACCTATATGGTTTCTTTTATCAATAACCAAGCATTTTTTTCCTCTTTTTTTAGCTTCATGGGCAAATACTGACCCATAAAGCCCTGCTCCAACTATTACATAATCATATTTTTTCATTTTACCTTGCCCCTTGCTTTTTTATTACAGCACTAAAAGTTTTGAATATAATTTTTATATCCATAAATATACTTCTATTATCTATATACTGCATATCCATTTCTACTCTCTCTTCATAGGTTGTGTCACTTCTACCATTAGCTTGCCAGTTTCCTGTAAGTCCTGGTTTTACACTAAGCAGCTTCTCACCATATATACCGTAGTTTTTTAATTCTTTTTCTACAATTGGTCTAGGTCCCACTATGCTTAGCTCACCTTTTAAAATATTCAAGAGCTGTGGAAGCTCGTCCAAGCTTGATTTTCTAAGAAAGTTACCTACTTTTGTTATTCTAGGATCATTCTCTAATTTAAAGTTCTTTGCAAACTCTTCCTTTTGCTCTGGAGATAAGTTGTTTAACAATTCCTCTGCATTTATTACCATGGTTCTAAATTTATATATTTTTATTAAATCCCCATTATACCCAAGTCTTTTATGTGCAAAAAATATGGGACCTGGAGAATCCGCCTTAACTACTATTGATAAAATTAAAAATATTGGTGAAAGTAATATTAATCCTAAAAGAGAACCTATTATATCAACAGTCCTTTTTAAGATCTTATACACATTTTTTTCTTCTTTTACATTTATACTCAAACTTGAATACTCTACTTTGGGTTCTAGCATTGCTTTACCTCCTATTTTTATATATATTTTATAACAAACTTATTACTATAACGACTTTTATTATAACATATAACTACATATACTTTAATAACTCACTGTTTAGTATTTTATTCTAAGTTAATATTTAACTGCAGATTAATTCATATCTTGGGGATTGTCCTCTAAAAGCATCTCAATATTTCTTTCTACTATCTGCTGTACTACAACATCTGGATTTACAGAATTAACAAGATCAACATTCATATTAGTATCCCATTGATATACAGATTGACTAAAATGTTCAGATATAAAGGGAAGTAACTGTACTGTAAATGAATCTCTAAACATTAACAACCTAGGTAATGAACTATTCGCATTTCTCATATCCATTCCATTTACCAATCCATATATATCTTCTGTATAAGGCACAGATAATCTTTCTTCTCTAGGTTTAAGCATTATCTTCTCTTCTTTGTAATCCATAGGTACGCTCATCATATTAGCTAGATCTCCACCCCTTTCACTTACCTCTTTTACAACCTGAAACTCCTCTAAAGGTTTAGGTTCCATGCCAGGGAAATATTTACTTAAATTTTCTATCAAAATCTTATATCCATAATATGCTCCATATTCATTCCAATGAGTATCTGTAACATCATAAAGTCTTACTTCGCCTTTTTTGCTTATCAACTCATCTCTTAAATCAATAACATTAATATTTGAGTTTTCATTTAAATATTTAATTAACTGATCCATTCTGGTGTCTTTATTTACTATTTTATATTTTTCACTATAGTACTCCGGATATATACTCTCTTTATTAGGTGTAATCATTAGTACAAAAGGGACACCTTTAGATTCAAGCCATCTATCTTTTTCTTCAAGATTACTTTTAATTTTTTCTAGCTCTTCATCTGTAAACCTTGTTATCCCTCTATATAAATTTGTTAAATCCTTATCTCCATCTAATCCGTAGTATAGCCATCCTTCTTTACCTACAATTACCTTCTCAGTAGGAGATATACCAAAAATATTTAAATTAATTTTACTATTTAATCTTATTAATATATTTCTTAATCCAAAATTATTTGTGTAGTAATTTTCAACCTTATTTATTGCTTTAACTAAAATATTTTCTTTTTCATCTGAAGAATAATAGGTTGTATTCCTCTTTTCAGTATTTTCTCCATCACTAATTCCTAGTAAATTAAATAGATTGGGGGTAAATAGTATAAATATGAATACAAATATAACCCAGAAATTTTCCCTCTTTATACCTTTTATTTTTGTAACATAATCATAAATTAATATACTAATTATTGATATAGCTAATGCTATAGTTGCTATAATAATTATTTTTATAATACTTATATTACCCTTGCCTATTATGTTGCCGACTTCATTAGAATAAATATAAGCATCTATATCTATAGGATTAATTTTAAGATATTTATTTTTAACTTCTACTGTGTCTATATGTGGGGAAACATTGTTGAAAATACTTTTTACTTCATTTGCATCAAAGTTTATAGTCTTGAATAAAGTTCTTATAGTAATTTTTTTAATTTCTGTAGGTTTAGTATCATATCCAAAATGAATCTTAAGACCCTCTATATCTCTAGATGGTATGTTAAATTTTATATTAACTAAATTACCATCACTAACACTATCGGACTTTACAGACATTTCATTGTTATATATTAAATTATGCTCATTGGTATAAAATAGCATTAATTCTTTCTTATCTTGATGACTAGCCTTTATATCCACCTTTACATTCTTTCCCCATATCCCAACATAAGTTAAGCAAATAAATAAGAAAAATATAACGTAGATAATAATATTTCTTATACTGATAATTTTTTTTATATTTAATTTCATTGTGTTTTTCATTTATTCTCCTCATCCTTAAAATCTAAAATATATGAAGGGATTGTATGTAGTTGCCGCTAATGTTACTAAACATATTGCAAACAAGCCGAATACTACAAAGTTACAACATGCAATACATACTGGATTACTTTTTATTTTAAAACCAATAAGTTTTTTGATATATTCTAAAATTGGTGCTGAGAATAATATTGCCATTACTAAAATAAATATCACCTTAGAATTCAAGTATAACGAACTATAATACATGTTATTTGAAGGTTCAAATATAAACATGCTTTTTATATATTGAAATGCTTGATTTAAGTTATCTAGCCTAAATATTACCCAACCTATCATAACTACTATCATAGTATATATACGTCTTAATGGACTCCATAGTTCCTCTATAATATCACCAAACTTTGTTCTTTCTAAAATTAAGAATATACCATGGTATCCTCCCCAAAGTATAAAATTCCAACTTGCCCCATGCCATAAACCTGAAAGTAAAAATATAGTTATTAAATTAACATACGTTCTTAATTTACCTTTTCTATTTCCACCTAAAGATATATATACATAATCTCTAAACCAATTTGTCAATGATATATGCCATCTTTTCCAAAATTCTTTAACAGACTTAGAAACATAAGGGAAGTTAAAGTTTTCTAAAAAAGTAAATCCAAATATTTTTCCTAATCCTATAGCCATATCTGAATATCCTGAAAAATCATAATAAATTTGCATTGTATAGCATAATATACCTATCCAAGCTACTGATGTAGGTATACTTCCTTGAGATATATCAAATATTTTATCTGCAATACCTCCTAGCTGATTAGCTATAAGAATTTTCTTTGCAAAACCCAATATAAATCTTTTTATTCCATATGTAATTTTTTCACTTGTTATTTGCCTATTCTCTATCTCCTTTGCAACATCATGATATCTAACTATAGGACCAGCAATAAGTTGTGGAAATAGTGCTATATATAGTGCTAAGTTAAAAATGTTTTTTTGAACTTTTGCTTCACTTCTATATACATCTATTACATATGAAAGTCCTTGAAATGTGAAAAATGATATTCCTATAGGTAGATGTATCTTGCCAATATTTATAGGCTCATGAATATTTAATGTAGTAAATATGTAGTTTATATTATTTATAAAGAAATTCCCATACTTAAAAAATCCTAACATAGATAGATTGCATAAAATTCCTAAAACTAAAAATAACTTTTTCTTTTTTTTATGTTCAAAATTTTCATGCACCTTATAACCAAAATAGAAATTTATTAAGATAGAACTTATCATAACTAAGATATACTTAGGTTCACCCCATGCATAAAAAAATAGACTTGCTAGTAATAATAACATATTTCTATATTTTTCTGGAAATAGAAAGTATGCCGTAATTATTCCAGGTAAAAATATAAAAATAAATATAACTGATGTAAAAACCATTAATCTTCCTCCACATTTTTATATTATATAAACACTTATATTAAACTTAAAACTTTATTTATTCATAAAGCAATTATATTACATTTCAACAAAATATACTATAATAAACTATGAGCATGTAAATTTTAATAAATCTACAATAACTCCAACATTCCAAGCTTTTTATGTTTTTGTGTTTTTATGTTCTTATGTTCCTCATTACCTAAACCACTTATATTACTAGTATTAAATCCTCTAAAACAATTGAAATAAAAAGAAAGAGCAAAACATAATAAATATATTTTGCTCTTTCTTTTATGCTGTTTCTTCATTACTATCTTTGTTATTCTCTTCAAACCTGAACTGACCATAAGTAAAACCTTTAAACATATCAAAAGTTAAATCATTTACTTTCTGATTTTCTTCAATCCAATTAGTAAATAATTTAAATGGTTCTTCACTAAAATATTTTGAATTTACTCTAGGGAATCCTTCTAATAGATTAAAGCCTTCTTCCATAGCCCTTTTCACCTCTTCTAGATTATATCTATAGTAGTATCTATAGTCACTATTTAAAATTTCCCCTATTACAAAACTATTGTTCTCTTCACTTTTCCATATAAGATTAATTTTATTACTCATTATAATTTCCTCCTTCTCTCAGTCTTCTTATAGTTAAAATATTTTTCTTTATCATAAAATTTTATTATAAACCTTTTAATATATATTAAATTATCTTCTTTATTAATTCTATGTTTTTATTATGAAATTTATTTCTATTTTAAATAAAATAAATTTCGCAAGTATAAATACTTATTTTTTTAACCAATAATTAAACCTTTATTAGTATATAACTATGTGACACTAATTTCAAATATATTTATCCCATGACTACCATCACTAATATATTCTTACCAAATTTTATCTTTCAATGCTTGACCTATTGCATAAAATTAAAATGATGCTATAATTAGTGTTGGTTAAAAAATTAACAATGTTATTAAATTAGGAGGGATTTTAATGTTTACTTTTGATACATCGTTAAAAAAGATTAAGCATGAGGTTCTAAAACAAATTGTCCTTTTATCTATTAATGATAATCTAAATACCAAAGAAATATTCAATATTCATAAATTTATAGTTGATAAAGATACCCCCGCATATAGATGTTGTATTTTCAAAGAGCGTGCCATAGTAAATCAAAGAGCTAAACTGGCCGCTGGATATATGCCTATAGGTGATGAATATAGTGAGCTTATTGATATTAAAAATAATGAGCAAATTATGTACGTCATAGAGGCTGCTTGTGATAGATGCCCTATAGATAAATATACCGTTACAGAGGCTTGTAGAGGTTGTATTACTCATAAATGTAAGGAAGTATGTCCTGCTAATGCCATGATGACTGTAGGTGGTAAATCATATATAAATCAAGAGTTATGTAAAGAATGTGGACTTTGTAAGAAGATTTGCCCTTACAATGCTATATCTGAAGTTCGTCGTCCTTGTAAAACCTCCTGCCCAACTGGAGCTCTCAAAGTAGATGAGATCACTAGACGTGCTGTTATTAATGAAGAGGAGTGTATTCAATGTGGAGCTTGTATGACAGCTTGTCCTTTTGGTGCTATATCTGATAAAAGTCTTGTAGCTCCTGTGTCTAAAAAATTATATCAGAAAAAGCACAACATGATTGCACTTGTTGCCCCATCAATTTCAGGTCAAATGGGTAATAATGTTTCAATAGGTCAAATTAAATCTTCATTAAAAGCAATTGGATTTTCTGATGTGTTTGAAGCATCTTGTGGTGCAGATATGGTAACAATGCACGAAGCTAAGGAATTTGTAGAGAGAATGGAAAGTGGACAAAATTATATGACTAATTCTTGTTGTCCAGGCTTCTTTAGCTACATTGAGAAAAAATTTCCTACTGAGGTTTCTCACATCTCCAATACGGTATCTCCAATGATTGCAATGGGACGTGCCATAAAAAATGAAACTCCTGATGCTAAAATAGTATTTATCGGTCCATGTACAGCTAAGAAAGCTGAAGCTAAAAGACCGGATGTAGCTGGAGTTATTGACTACGTGCTAACCTTTGAAGAGCTTTGTGCAATATTAGATGCTTTCAATATAAATCCTGAAAACTGCAGTGAAGAGACCCTTGAAGATGGCTCAACTTTAGGTAGGGGCTTTGGTATGGCTGGTGGACTTACTGCTGCTATAGAAAATTATGTTAGCACAGAAAATATTAATATAGAATTTAAACCAGTAAAAGTTTCAGGTTCTACAGAAATAAAAAAAGCTTTAAACATGGCAAAAATAAATAAACTACAAGGTAATTTTATTGAAGGAATGATGTGTAATGGTGGATGTATAAATGGTGCTGGAGTCTTTTCAGATCCTATGACCACTAAGGGAACCTTTATTAAAGAAGGTAAAAGTTCATCTATAAAAAATGTATCTGATAATAAGGCTAATAAACTTATGGGAAAAGTATCCTTAGATAGATAAACAATAAAAAAAGTGGATTCTAAAATCCACTTTTTTTATTGTTTAAATTATTTTATATTTAATTTTATTTATTTCTTACAAGAATCTCTTTCAACTATGTTATATGGTAATCTGTAATAAGTCTCTTCAACTGGAATTTTATTTACAAGCTTTATAAGAAGTCTCATTCCCACAGAGCCCATATCGTATAGGGGACGAGAAACTGTAGTAAGCTTAGGATAAAATACTCCTGATAATGCTATATTATCAAAGCCTATAACATTTATATCTTCTGGTACCCTAATTCCTTTTTCTCTTAAAGCATTTATAACTCCAAGAGCTGATTGATCGCTTCCACATAAAACTGCATCAACCTTATTATCTTTTATAATATGAGTAATTCCTTCAAAGCCGTCCTCATATTTTAAACTTCCAAGATAAACTAGTTTTTCATTGAAACAATTCTCTTCATCCATGGCGTCTTTATAGCCATGATACATCTTTTTGTATTCAGTAGCATTTTCTTTAATGTATCCTATATATGCTATGTTTTTATTATTTTTTGAGAATAGATAATTTACAGCATCATAGGCAGCAGTATAACTATCTATACCTACACTAGGAACATCTCCTTCATCATCCATAGCACCTATTGATACTACAGGAGTGCCAACAGATTTTATAGCTGCCTTTATCTCTTTATCTAGACGGTCTCCCATATATATTATACCGTCTACCATCTTCTCTCTTAATATATTAAAACTTTCTTTTTCTCTACTCTTGTCTAGATCAGTATTACATAACATTATATTATAATTATAAATACTTGCTAAGTCCTCTGCCCCTCTTACAATCTCAGGGTAAAGGGAATTTGATATATCTGGTATTATTATACCAATTGTGCTTGACCTTTGAGTCTTTAAGCTTCTTGCTAAAATATTTGGTCTATAATCTAACTTGTCTATTGCATCTAGAACTCTTTGCTTTGTCTCTTGATTAACTACATCTATATCATTTAGTACTCTTGAAACCGTGGCAATAGAAACATTTGCTTCTTTTGCTACATCTTTAATTGACGCTGCCACTATATATCACCTCTCTTATTATTCTGCATATTTTTAATACATATATACCTTATCTATACTATAAAGTAAAGTATAATTATAAAGTTTAGATGGAGCAATCTATTATCATATTAACTCCATCTAAACTACTTAATATTTTAATTTAACATATTATTACTAAACTCTTTCTACATGTAATAATAACTTTTCACCATTAATTTTAACTTCATTTATAGCCTTATCACTATCATAGGCTACAGTTAATGCTAATGTATCTTTCTTTATTTGATTTTCAAATTTTCTTATTACATTCTCTAAGGCTTCATTTCCAGCAAAGTATAAGTTTATCTTGTCTGAAACTTCAAATCCTGTTTCTTTTCTCATATTTTGTATTTTGCTTAGAACTTCTCTTATGTGACCTTCTTCTCTAAGTTCTTCTGAAATATTTGTATCTAATACTACACCTATTTCACCTTCTCCAGCAAAAGCAAATCCTTCTAAGCCCTGCATTGTTACAAGTAGATTTTCTTTATTTAACTCTATTTCAGTTCCATCTACATTTATTGTAACCACTTCACCATTATTTACTCTTTGTGCAAGATCCATTTGATTCATTGATGCTATACCTTTTCTGATTCCTGGAATCATTTTTCCGTAAGCCTTTCCTAGTACTGGAAGATTAGGTTTTATTTCAAAATTAACATATTTAGAAAGGTCTGCTCCTAGTTCTACTTGTTTAATATTAAGCTCATCCTTAACTATGTCTCCATAATATTCTGGAAGTGAGTCTACAGATACAAGCATTTTTCCAAGTGGCTGTCTATTCTTAATATTAGCCCCATTTCTTGCACTTCTTCCAAGCTTAACTATCTTATATGCCTTATCCATTTCATCTTCTAATAACGCATCTACATCAGCTTTAACGTATTCTGGCCATTTACATAGGTGAACACTCTCTTCTGCATCCTTATCAAAAGCAACAACAAGATTTTGATATAACTCTTCTGTTATAAATGGTATAAATGGTGCAGCTATTTTAGAGAATGATACAAGTACTCTATATAAAGTCATGTAAGCACCTATCTTATCCTCTGTAAGCTCTTCACCCCAGAATCTTGCTCTGTTTCTTCTAACATACCAGTTAGATAATTCATCTACAAAATCTTCTAGTTCTTTAGCTCCTTGAGTTATTCTGTAGTTTTCTAAATGCTCATCTATGTTTTTAACTAATGTATTCAGTTTAGACATCATCCATTTATCCATTATATTTTCTGATTTAAAATCTTTATAATCCATTGGATTAAAATTGTCTAATTCTGCATATAGAACATAGAAGGAATACACATTCCATAGTGTTCCTATGAATTTTCTTTGAGCCTCTATAACAGCTTCTTCATAGAATCTTGATGGAAGCCATGGTGCACTACCAGTATAGAAATACCATCTTAAAGCATCTGCTCCTTCATTTTCAAGTACTGTAAATGGACTAAGTACATTTCCTTTATGTTTAGACATCTTAAGTCCATCTTTATCTAAAACGTGTCCTAGTACTATACAGTTTTCAAAAGGATTATTCTCAAACACAGTTGTAGAAATAGCAAGAAGTGTATAGAACCATCCTCTTGTTTGGTCTACAGCTTCAGAAATAAACTGTGCTGGGAAGTTTGCTTCAAATAGTTCTTTATTTTCAAAAGGATAGTGATATTGAGCAAATGGCATTGAACCTGAGTCAAACCAACAGTCTATAACTTCTTCAACCCTTGTCATTTCTTTTTGACAGTGTGGACAAGTAACCTTAACCCTATCAATATATGGCTTATGCAGCTCTATACCATCTGGTACATTTACACCTTTTTCCTTAAGTTCTTCAATACTTCCTATTAACTCTCTGTGGCCACATTCACATTCCCAAATTGGAAGTGGAGTACCCCAATATCTATTTCTAGAAATTCCCCAGTCAATTACATTCTCAAGGAATTTACCCATTCTACCTGTTTTTACATTGTCAGGCATCCAATTTATTTTATTATTATTTTCAATAAGTTGGTCCCTTACTGAAGACATTCTTACAAACCAACTTTCTCTTGGATAATAAAGAAGTGGTGTATCGCATCTCCAGCAATGTGGATATGAGTGTGTAAACTTCTCACTCTTATAAAGAATATTATTTTCTTTTAAATAAGCTAAAATCTTCTCATCTGCTTTTTTTACAAATATTCCAGCCCAAGGAGTTACTGCTGGAACAAAGTTACCTTCTCCATCTACTAGATTAATCATAGGAAGACCATATTTCTTTCCTAATTGATTATCGTCATCTCCATAAGCAGGTGCTATATGAACTATTCCAGTACCATCTGTTAATGTTACAAAGTCTCCATGAACTATATAAAATGCTTTTTCTTCAGGCACTTCGAAGTTAAACATTTGCTCATATTCTTTTCCAAGCAATGTTTCTCCTTTAAATTCAGCTACTACTTCATACTCACCTTGAAGTTTGTTTAAAAGAGTTCTTGAAAGAATTAGATATTCGCCTTCATGTAAAACTTCCACATAATCATAAGATTTATTAACAGCAAGAGCAACGTTACTCGGTAATGTCCAAGGAGTTGTTGTCCATACTAATACATATTTATCTTCGCCTTTTAATTTGAATTTTACATAAGCTGAGCTATCCTTTACATCTTTATATCCCTGTGCTACTTCGTGAGATGATAAGGTAGTTCCACATCTTGGACAATAAGGCATTACTTTGTGTCCTTTATATAATAAATCCTTATTCCACATTTGCTTTAAAGCCCACCATACTGATTCTATATAATCATTATGATAAGTTACATATGGATTTTCCATGTCAACCCAGTAACCAAGCCTTTCAGACATTTCTCTCCACATTTCAACGTAAGAGAATACACTATCTTTACATTGAGTAACAAATTCTTCTACTCCATACTTTTCAATCTCAGGTTTTCCTGAAATTCCAAGTTTCTTTTCAATTTCAAGTTCTACTGGAAGACCATGAGTATCCCATCCAGCTTTTCTTAAAACCTTATATCCTTTCATAACTTTGTATCTTGGGATTATATCTTTCATAACTCTAGTTATAACGTGACCTATGTGTGGTTTACCATTAGCTGTTGGTGGACCATCATAGAACGTAAAATATTCACCTTCATCATTTAAGTCGAAGTTCTTTTGTATTACGTCTTTTTCTTCCCAAAGCTTTAACATATCTTTCTCAATGTCCATAAAAGACTTTGAGTTATCAATTTTCTTATACATATATTTTTCCTCCTTACATAGTTTATCTGTACCATTTCTGGTTAATCTCATGGAATCTTTTAAATATTGTAAAGTATTATAGGCCTAAATTAATTTAATAGTATGTACTCTTAATTTTATCCATAGCATCCATTAATTAATCTCATATATCATGGATAAAAATTAAAACTCCGCCCTACTAAGGACGAAGTTACTTCGCTATACCACCTACAGTGTTAATAATTTCGGATACTAACATATCCTATTCCTTAACGCAGAAATACGGAAAAACTTACTGAATTTCAGTTCTCAGCTCCTAGGTGATCTTCCTCTAATTATTCACTATGGGTTTTCACCTACTCCCACTCTCTTTAAGCTACCTTTTAGAGTACTGTCCTGTTCTTAGCTATTATCTATACTATATTATAAATTAATTTTACATCTATTATATTATATAAAAATTTTAATGTAAAGGGCTTTATCTCTAATAACATACTAAAATATTATTTAATATGACTACAATTTTGTCTAATCTTATTATTATAGTCATATTATTAAATTAAAATGTTCTTTTCACATACCAAAGCATAAATTAAGCAAAGCTGTTAATAATTAAAATAGACTAAATAGTTAACTTTACTTAATTAGGAGGTACTAACTATGGTAATTACTTGGTTTGGACATTCTTGCTTTCTACTTGAAAATTCTCATGGAGAAAAGATCCTTATGGATCCTTTTAATAAGTGTTTAGGTGGAACGCCCTATAAAGGTTCTGTAGATATAGTTACCATCAGTCATGACCATTTTGATCATAACTATACGGATTTAATAAACCCTGGTGCAATTATTATAAACACACCTTGCTCATATGAAAGCTCTTCTATTAAAATTCAAGGCTTTCCATCTTATCATGACAATATAAAGGGAGCTAAGCGTGGTGATAATATAATTTACTTAATAGAAACGGATAACTTAAGACTATGTCATTTAGGAGATCTTGGACATATGCTAGCTGCTGAAGAATTAGATTTATTAGGTACTGTAGATATACTCTTCATACCAGTAGGGAGTAATTTTACCATTGCTCCTGAAATTGCTGCCACTCTTTGCAATAAAATCCAAAGTAAATTAGTAATTCCAATGCATTATAAAGTTCCACATATAGACTTTCCTGTTCATGGAATAGAAAATTTCATATCTTTTATGAAAAATGCTGTAAACCTAAAATCTCATACATTAACTATAAAACCACCTTTAGAAGGTGTAAATTTAGTTAAAATTTTTGAACTCTAATCTAGTTTTACGATTAGAGTTCTATTCAATTAAAAAAATATACATGTATTTGCTGTTATTTGTTGTTATATATCATTTTTTACCTTATAATTTAAGTAATAATATGAAATATATTCTATGGGAAAATATTGTTGAGAAAGGACTGTTAATTGATGAATGATAAAGCATTGAAAGTTTTATGTACACTTGCAACGGGAACAGCCATTGCTACTTCTATGCAAGTTATAGCTATAGCTGATCCAGCTCAAACTTCAAATTCTTCATACAACTCTACAGTTACAGGAACTATAACTGCAGATGTATTAAATATAAGATCAAATCATAATACTAGCAGTAGTATTATTGGTAAAATAAATTATAATACTAAAGTATCAATTCTAGATATATCAAATGGATGGTATAAAATTAAATATAATAACACTACTGGTTGGATTTCTGGAGAATATGTTAAACCAACTAGTAATTCTAATACGGTACATGCACCTAATAAAGTACAAGCATCTAAGAATGGAATCGTTACTGCTACTGCATTAAATGTGCGTTCTGCAGGTAATACTAACAGTAGAATTATTGGTTCTCTTTCTAAAAATGCTAAAGTCCAAATAATATCTACTAGTAATGGTTGGCACAAAATTAAATATAATAATACTACGGGTTTTGTTAGTGGTGAATACATTAATACTTCTTCAACTAATTCAAACTCAGGTAATGGTACTAATAATAACAATAGTAACTCTTCTACTGATAGTACCGTTAAATCTACAGGTATTGTTAATGCAGATGCTCTAAATGTTCGTTCTAGTGGAAATACTAGTTCTAAAATAGTTGGAACTCTATATAAAAATTCTAAGGTTGAAATATTATCAACCAGCAACGGTTGGCACAAAATAAAATTCAAAGGTGGTACAGCCTTTGTAAGTTCAGAATTTATATCAAAGAATAGTAATTCTACTAACAAGAATCCTAGTAGAGGTGAAGTTATACCACCTGAAGTAATTCCACCTTCTCACACTGTAAACGGTAAGGTTGCAATTGTTAATGCAGATGCTTTAAATGTCCGTTCTGGGGCTGGCACTAACCATGCTATCATAACTACAGTAAGATATGGTAGTAAATTACCTATTATTTCTTATACTAATGGTTGGTATAATGTTAAGGTAGGTACTACTAATGGATATATTAGCGGTGACTATGTAACCATATCTGATGAAAATCAATCATCAAATCCAATAGTAAAGGAAACTCCTCTTATACAAAGTAACTATACTGGTGAAGACGTAGCTTTAAAAGCTGAAGAATACCTTGGAGTACCATACCTTTGGGGCGGATTTACCCCTGTAGGTTTTGACTGTTCTGGACTTGCTCAATATGTGTACAAGCAACTAGGAATATCCTTAGAAAGATCCACATACTATCAAGTACATCAAGGTGTCATTGTTCATCGTAAGGATTTAAAACCTGGAGATTTAATCTTCTTTACTACTAATGATGATGATCCTAATGATATATCTCATGTAGGAATCTATAAGGGTAATGATTTATTTATACAAGCTCCTAAACCTGGTGACTGTGTAAGAGTTTCTAACTTAAATTCTGCTTATTACAGTAATAGATATTATATTGCTAAACGTATAATAAAATAGTATAAAAAATTTTAAATTGAGAACACTATAATTAATATCTAAGAAATTAGATATGGTCAAATATTTTGAAAGGAGATTCCGTGCTTATCTTAATAATATTAAGATTTGATGCCCTAGAGTACACGACCAACAGGAGTAGCACCGCAAAACTGAGTATGTTGAAAAGGGTGCAACTATTTAAGTTGCTTAACGGAGATTATATGGAAGTAGGAACAGTAAAATGGTTTAATAGTGAAAAAGGGTTTGGATTTATATCTATGGAAGGTCATGAAGATGTATTTGTACATTTCTCTGCTGTAACGGGAGATGGCTATAAGGTTCTTGATGAAGGACAAAAGGTTCAATTTGAAATAGTTAGTGGGGATAGAGGCCCTCAAGCAGCAAATGTTACAAAAATATAGATATATATTTTAAAGAAATATGTATTATTCATCATTATAGAGACACGATTAAAATTCGTAGTCTCTATTTTTATTCAGTTTATATAGGGCTCTATTGAACTATAAAACTATGTATGCTATTATGAAAATATAAAATAATATATTGTGCTAGGGGTGCTTCGGCTGAGAAATGATTTTTCATTACCCTTTACCTGACCTAGATAATGCTAGCGTAGGGAAGCGATTAATAAGCTTAAGTTAATGCTTAGTTATTTAGCCGTGTTCTTACGAACATGGCTTTTTTTCAGAGTATAACTTCGGCTTCAACATTAGTCCTTAGCACTACTTAATTTAAGGAGGATTCTTTATGAATATCTTAGAAAATATGAAAAATATTCTAGCTAGTTGGACAACTATTGCCACCTTATTTGGTGCCCTAATTCTATTATGTGTGTTTATAAAAGTTAAACATATTAAGTTTACTTCTAGGTTAACAACTCATATAGCTTTAGCAGTTGCCATGTCGGTAATTCTTCAATTTTTCACATTTTTCAAATTCCCTTTAGGTGGAAGTGCAACCCTTGCTAGTATGCTACCTATAATTTTAATATCTTTAATTTATGGACCTACTATAGGAATGTTCACTGGCTTTGTGTATGGAATATTAAACTTTGTTATAGGACCTGCATATATTCTGCATCCTATTCAAGTTCTTTTTGACTATACTCTACCTTTTATGGCAATTGGACTTTCAGGATTTTTTAAGAAAAATAAGTATTTAGCTATAATAGTGGCTTTCTTTGCAAGATTTGTATTCCACTACATAGCGGGAATAATTTTCTGGGGAAGTTATGCTGCTAAATATAACTTAACTCCAGCAGTATATTCACTAGTATATAATGGTACTTATATTCTTATAGATTGTATAATTTGCATAGCTGTATGCTCAGTTATAAATTTAAATAGTCTTACAAAAAGATTAGCTCCTTATACTAATAATTCTATATAAAATAATTTAAAAAGGATATAGCATGACGATTATTCAATCATCATGCTATATCCTTTTAATTACTATATTTATTTTACTTTTAGAAATCTTCCGGTTTTTCATCACTTATGTTAAACTTCCATTCTCCGTGATCATAAACGTTACTTATATAATAGCTAGTGGAGGAAGCATTTTCAGTCTTTTCAAAGGTAACAATACCTTTATATTTCTTAGATGTATATCCTTCTGTTTTTATATTCATAACTACATTAAAATCATCTCTAGTAACAGAGGTATCCATGAATGTTACTGATTTAAGTTTATTTACTTTCTTCTTAAATTCCTCAATCTCTGTGGATATTTGAAAACGTGCAGCCATATTATCATTAGATATATTAACTCCAACATTACCTGCATCTTTATTAAAGGATACGTACTTATCTATACAACTTAAAATAGAAGTATAATATACATACTCAAAGTCGATAGGTTTTCTTATATTTGCAAAGTTTTTTATAATATCATTATCAAGCCTCTTGGAAACAATATACTTATTATCATCATTATACAGATTTGCCCCATCCTTTTTGTCAAGTCCAGCTACATAATTAAAGGTCTTAAATTCTGTTGGGCTCTCATATATCTCTAGAGTATAGTCTGGATCTAAGGTTGACTTTTCTTCAACAACACTTGCGCTAGAAAGTATACTATATATATCATTTATTACATCTTTGTCAGTAACAGTAAACTTATAACTTTTATCTCTAGTACTCTGAATTGTAACCTTCATAATGTTCCTTTCTTGCATATAGTTAAAATCACTATTTCCCCTTATACCACAAGCGGAAATTAGTAATGATGATATTATTAATAATATAACTATGAAATTACTTTTTACTCTTCTCACCTTTGCCCTCCACTTGAAAAATTCTTAGAATTTTTCATTCTTTATCATATGTTTTATTATAATAGTTGTTATACATTAAATCAAATAACTCTTTTACTTTTCAAAGGAAAAAGTTTTAACTATATTTTCAAATACCACTTGTGTATTCTCTCTAGCTTTTTTATCACTAATTATAAATGTTATTCTAGCCACATAATCATCGTATGGAACATAATATTCATAGGTTCTTTTTACATTTTCTTTACTACTTTTTAAATCATATTTAATATAATCTAATTCTATATTATCTATCTTCACTTTTTCTTTTTTATAGTCTTTTATTCCCATGCCCTCTACATCTTCTATGCATTTATCTATTGTTGCTTCAACACCTTCACTGCTACTTATAAGCTCTATAGAACCATAAGTATTAGCATCATCTGAAACAAATTCATTTAAGTATACAATTTTATCATCTTTATTCTCTTTTATTGTAGTTAACCAGCTACTAGGTAACTTATATTTTATTTTACCATCTAGAATATCATATTGCTTAAATTCAACCATACTATTCTGAGTTAATGTAGCTGTTCTTAAACTTTCTTCAAAGTATTTTCCAACTCCTAATATAACTATCATAAGCCCTGCTAGTATTATTGCTAATCCTAATTTTCTCATATTATCATCTACTAATTTCATATGTTACCCTCCCTTTATTAATATACTATGTACCTCTTTCAAAAAATAGAATAAACTCCGAATAAAATTCGGAGTTTTAAATTCACATATTATCTTACCTCTTAACTGGTACAACCACAGTATTGCCTTTTATATCATAATACATTAACCAATGACCTGTTTTATCATTATCTTCATCTGGCATGAAAGTTACAAAACCAGTCTTTCCTTCATATGGTTGGTCTGACAAATCTCTTGTTCCTGGTATTGCATATATAATATATTTTAAATTACCTTCGTCATCACATTTATATCCAACCATGAAATTTCCATGTCGTGATATATAAGGATAATAGCAAATCATAGGATAGAACACCACAGAATATTTATTGTAATCATAAACACAATACATATCCTCTAATTTTTTCACATGAGCTTTATACCAAAAACAGTTCTTAATATTCTCATTACTACCAATCTTTTCTAAACCATAAATTACTTCTTTAAAAAATTTACCCATAGTTCCCATTGGATAATCCTTATCATTCCATTCATTTTTTTTATGTTTCTCAGGTTTGCAATCTTCATATTTTTTATTTATATCGCCATGATCATATGGATTTTTTACCTTACAATCCTCATATTTATTTTTCTTTTTAGAGTGTTTTTTTCTATAATCTTTTAACCTTTCTATTTCTTTTTCATATTCTTCAAATATTCTGTTCTCATCATCAATATAGTCTTCATCATTACTTTCTAATTGTTCATTTATTAGATCATTCTTTACCAAAGGTTCAATTTCTTCAACATCAATAATATCTACTTCATCACTTATATAATTTTCATCGCTTCTTGTATTAGACATTGGAGTAGGGGTGATTCCAGGTATATTGATATTAGGTATAGGAGTAGGAGAGATTCCAGGTATATTAGTATTAGGGGTAGGAATAGAAGTACTTCCAGGTATATTAGGAATAATTCCACCATATGGAGGATTAGTGATGTTTGTATCATCAGTTCCTACATTTTGCGGCATTCCTGTTTGTTTCTGTGTATTATCAGTTCCTGTATTTTGTGGTGCTCCTGTTTGTTGCTGTATATTATTGGTGTTGTTTTGTATAATTCCAGCATTACTTTCTTGCTGCCCTAAATTTGTATTTTGAATTTGAGGCACTACTTTATTCATATTTCCATTATCTGATTTTGGAGTTTCTTTTACTGGTGTAGTTGTACTATTATTTTCTTTTACAGTATTACTATCACTCTTAGCTAGAGGATAGTTCTGCCAGTTTTTAAGCTCTTCCCCTCCAATAAACCCTACCATTACAGGCATAACTTTATCTGCACTTATCTTACCAATAGCTGCTCCTTGCACCTTGTCCATACCTATGTTTGTATTTACTAAATTATTAGCATCAAACTCATTGCTAACATCAGCTTTTCCGCCATCATCTATATTGATTCGACCAAGATTTATTAGTTCATTACCATTGTTTCCTTGAACTATTAAAATCATAAAGTATGGGCCCTTTTGCTTTTTAAGATTTTGAGCATAAAATGAGGCTTTTGCTTTATCATTTCTTACCTCTAACTTAGCGTAGCCTGAAGGTGTTTTATTGGAATCTAGTCCATATCCTTTTTGATCTTCTTGTAATATTATAAAAAATCTATTATAGCTTTTTCTAGACGGCATACTCTTTACCTCCATTTTTATTTATACATTATAATATATGACTATTATGTATAAATAATGAAGGATATTCTTTATTTATTTTTATAAGACCTATTTTTATAAGAAAAAAGATTCGTCTATTTAAGACGAATCTCGTATATCTTATTTGCTAAAGTAGCAAACTCTTCTATTGTTAAAGTTTCACCTCTTCTAGTTGGATTAATACCTGCATCTTCAAAAGCCTTTTCTTGCAGCTCCTTAGATAATCCTATAGCCTTCATACTATTCCATAGAGTTTTTCTTCTCATATTAAAAGACTGCCTTATTATATTAAAGAAAAGTTTTTCATCCTTCACTTCAACTCTAGGTTTATCTAATTTATCTAGTCTAATAACTATAGAATCTACTTTAGGAGATGGGATAAAGCAACTTGGAGGTACATTCCTTATAATTTTTGTATCACAATAATACTTTGCAAGTAGAGTAAATGCTCCATATTCTTTAGTACTTGGTTCTCCATTAATTCGCTCTGCAACTTCCTTTTGAATCATAATAGTTATAGATTTTATATCTAATTTATCATTTAAAAGATTTGCTATTATAGGTGTAGTTACATAATATGGTAAATTAGCTACTACCTTTACACTTTTTTCTTCACCTATTAGTTCTCTATAATTTACCTTTAAAGCATCTTTATTTATTAAACTAAAATTCTCATAACTAGATAACTCTGATTCCAAAATAGGTATTAATCTAGAATCTAACTCTATACTAGTAACTCTTTTAGCCCTTTTAAGTAACTCCTTAGTTAAAGTTCCAACACCTGGACCTATCTCTATTACGTAGTCATTCTCAGTTATATTTGCACCCTCTACAATATCCTCAAGCACTGTATAATCAGTTAAAAAATTTTGTCCTAAACTTTTAGTAAACTTAAAATTATATTTTTCAACTAGTTCTTTTGTATTTAATTTATCCATACTAAATCTCCTTATCTACCTTCTTCATAGCTTCTACAAACTCATCCTTAGATATACCATAATTATTTAATCTAGTTAATAGCTGATTTGTATTACTATACCCTATTCCTAATTCTCTTCCAATAGCGTCTCTTCTTTTTTTAGCATCTTTATCTGCTGTTAATCTAAAATAGTGCATATCTTGTATAGTAAACTCATGTCTAGGCTCTTTTAATTCACACTTTGCTCCATTTAAAGCCTTGATAATAGTTTCTGGTGAAGCATTTTCAACTCCTATATTATCACCTTTTCTTCCTTCGCTTTGAGTTATATAAGCGTGCTTAATATTAGGAACTCTTTTAGCTATAATTCTTCTTATTTTTTCTCCAGCAAAATCAGGGTCTGTTAAAACTATTACCCCTTGTCTCTTATTAGCCTCTTTTATTTTTTCAATAACTTTACTATTTATACCAAATCCACTAACTGATATTACTTCAGCATCAACAGCTCTTTTTACAGCTGTCACATCATCTCGTCCCTCTACTACTATTACTTCCTTAATCATAAAAGCCTCCGTCCTGCATTATGCTATATAAAATATTATGTAACTTTTATATAAAAATTAGCTATTTCTTTGTATTTTAAAATTTCTCAATGTAATTATATCATAGCATATTTAATTTAGGCATCTGAAATAAAAAAATAGGAGCCTATGCTCCTATTTTAAAATATAAACGTTAACCTGTCTTCTTCCCCAGTTAACAGCTTCATCATAGCTATTAACATACACATCAACCTTATTACCTACTATGGCTCCCCCTGTATCTTCTGCAATGGCAAGTCCATATCCTTCGATATAAAGTTTTGTTCCTAATGGAATTACTCTTGGATCTACAGCTACAGTGCTGTATCCATTTGGATTACGTCTAACAGTTGTACCTGTTGCTGTTATAGTACCTGAATCTCCCCTATCGGAAGTATAGGCAGTTGATACACAAGATATCATACTTGAATATGCAAAGTCTTTTACATTGCCACCACGTGATGGTCTTACAACAGCTAAGGTTCCTATATCTATTATCTTGTTTATAGGATTTTTACTAACAACCTCTTTTACAACTCTTCTATTAACCTCTTTACCATTTTCATACACAACCTCTGTTGTGATAGTTCTCTTACCCTTAGAACCTTTTTGAACTACTTTTTCTACTCCTTGGTTAAGTTCAGAGTTTTTTCTTGTTTCAGTTTCAAAAGCTATTGGTTGAACTTCTTTTAAAAGTTTCTTCTTTACTCTTGTAACTTCAACAGTCATACCTTCTTGTAGATTTTCATCCATAGACGGAACTATCTTGTCCTCTTGACTTATTTTAATATTCTCAGCTTCTAACATATCTTCTACTGTTTTCTCTGCTGATGCTATTGATAAGTTTTTTCCATCTACCACTACTTCTACATCTACTGCCTTATTAATATAAATTATGTCACCATCATTAACTTCGCTGTCTAGTTCCACAGAAATTTTATCCTTCTGAGCAACTGTTATGCCGTTGTTCTCTAGTATAGTATTTAAGTTTTTTGATAATGTAGTTATTTCTACTTTTTGACCATCAACTACTACTTCAACGGTATTCCTTAACCCCCAAATAGTAACTGCGGCACTTAATAGAATTAATACAACAACGAACACCGTCTTTGGCCAAATTGAAAAATTGCTTTTCAATTTATCTTTGAATTTAATCATCATAAAGATTACCTCCCTCAGACAAGAGTACTTTGCTATTATATATTAGATACCGTAGTTATGTCAAATTTAGCACTCTAATCATTGAATTGACTGAACTTAATGCATACTATGCATAATAAAATAATAATTAAAATAATAGCTTTTTTGTGTTTTAGTTTCAGTCTTTCCGGGGTGATAAGTACAGGTTTATACTATACATATGCAAAAATAAGTTCATTTATTCTTTATATACATTTGACTTAAAAACTAATGAAATTTATATCTATAATTTAATATATCTAAAACTACACTTTCAAATTTATATTTCAAATTATACCTCACTAATTTAAATTAAACAAGCTTTTTGTGTTAAATATTGTAATTTCTTCAATTTGCTCTCTGCTTGTGCCTTTAATGTTAGCTATTTCTTCTATGATAAATTTTATATAGTTTGATTGATTTCTCTTTCCTCTATTTGGTGTTGGTGCCATATATGGACAATCAGTTTCTACCAGCAATCTATCTAGGGGCAATTCCTTTACCACTTCTTTTATAACCTTAGAATTTTTAAAAGTAACTACTCCAGTAACTCCTATATAATATCCTAATTTTAAACATTCTTTACAGAATTCTACACTCCCTGAAAAGCAGTGAACTACACCTATTACATCAGGAAATTCCTTTAATATTTCTAGGGTATCTCCATGGGCATCTCTATCATGAATTATAACAGGCAAATTAAATTCTTTAGCTATAGCCATTTGCTCTCTAAAAACTTTCTTTTGTACTTCTCTTGAAGGGTTTTCTTCCCAATAGTAGTCTAATCCTATTTCTCCTATTGCAACTATCTTCTTGTCCTTAGCCAGGCTACGTATTCTCTCTTTAACTTCATCCCTAAACTCATCAGCATTCTCTGGGTGAATTCCTGCAGCGGCATAAATGAAATCATAGTCTTCAGCTAACTTTACAGACATTTCAAGACCCTTCAAGCTAGAACCACAATTTATTACGCCTATAACCTCTTTATCTTTTATCTCTTTTAAAATAACATCTCTGTCATCATCAAATTGTTCATCATCATAATGAGCATGTGAATCAAATATCATATTATCCCCACTTTCATAAGTTAAATTTTTATCAATTCTATATTTATCATTTAATTTATCATATATGGTAAAATAATCTTTGTCTATAGCTAAAATTCACTAATAAACATAAAAGCTAGTAAGGTATTTAGATTTTATCCAATATGTGTAAATTTATTCATGATAGCAAAGGAGTAAGTTTCATACTATGTTATAATTATATAGTAATATTTAAGTGGTTAAAAATTTATCTTTTAATATTTAAGGGGGTAATCTTATGATTTTTGATAGCCATGTGCATACTTGTTTTTCTACTGATTCTAACATGAAGCTTGCTGATGCTATTAATACAGCTGGTAAACACAACATAGGTTTAGTTATTACAGACCATATGGATTTAAATTATCCTAAGGAAGCTGGATTTCGTTTTAATGTAGATAATTACTTTAAGGAGTACGGAGAATACAGAAGTGATAATCTATTATTAGGTATAGAAGTTGGAATGTCTCTAGATTATAAAGAAGATAATGAAAAGCTTATAAATTCCTATGACTTTGATCAGGTTATAGGTTCTCAGCATACAATAAGCAATATTGATATTGGATACTCGGATATTTATGAAGGCTTATCCTATAGAGAAGTTCTAATTAAGTACTTTCAAGAAATTTGTGACTGTATAAAAACTCATCCTTACATAGATACTTTAGGTCATATAGATTATATATCCAGATACGCACCTGTAAGTGATAGTGAGATTTACTATGATAAATATAATGATTTAATAGATAGTGTTATAAAAACTTGTATTGATACTAATACTGTTATGGAAATAAATACTCGTAGAATAAAAAGCAATGTAACCTTTGATAATCTAAAAAAAATCTATAGTAGATATAAAGAATTAGGAGGGAAATATGTAACTATTGGTTCTGATTCCCACAACCCTTCTGCTATTAATAACAATTTTAAAGAAGCTCTTTTATTATGCCATCTATGTAACGTTAAGCCAATATATTTTAAAAACAGAAAGCCTGAACTCTTCTAAGAGTTCAGACTTTTTATTTTTTATTAACGTACTATTGAGCCTGATTCAATGTCACCTGGATCTACTACACATAATTTTGAATCATCATCTGTAGCTGCAGAAAGAATCATACCTTGAGATATTTCACCTCTTAAAGTTACAGGTTTAAGGTTAGCAACTAAGACTACGTTCTTTCCAATTAAATCTTCTGGCTTGCAGTGCATTGCAATACCTGATATAACTTGACGAATCTCTCCACCCATATCTACCTTAAATTTCAAAAGTTTTTTAGCTTTCTTAACTGGCTCACATTCTAAAACTTTAACTACTCTAAGGTCAATTTTTTCAAAATCATCTATAGTTATTTCTTCTTTTATTGGAGTTATTTCTCTTTTTTGTGCAGCTTTTTTAGCTGCTTCAGCGATTTCTTCAAGTTCTTTTATTTTAGCTTCCACATCTATTCTTGGGAATATTACAGCTCCCTTATTAACATTAGTTCCTGCAACAGTACCATCAAAAGAAGTCAAACTTTCCCATGTAAAATTAGAAATATTTAATTGCTCATTTATTTTGGCACTTGTTGTTGGTAAAAATGCTGAAGTTAAAGAAGATATTATTCTTAAACTTTCACATAAGTTATAAAGAACTGTAGCAAGTCTTCCTTTTAAGTTTTCATCCTTACCTAATATCCAAGGCGTTGTCTCATCGATGTATTTATTGGTTCTTCTAATTAATGTCCATATATGATCTAGTGCATCAGAAACTCTTAAATGCTCTATTTCAGCTTCAACCTTCTTAGGTACTTCTAATGCAACGGAAATTAACTCTTCATCGATAGCCTCCTTAACATCTGGAGCTGGAATTACTCCTCCAAAGTATTTCTCTACCATAGTTACAGTTCTTGAAACTAAATTTCCAAGGTCATTAGCTAAATCTGAATTAGTTTTCTTTATGAATATTTCATTATTGAAAAGTCCGTCAGAACCAAAAGGTATTTCATGTAGTAAGTAATATCTTACAGCATCTACTCCAAAGTGATCTACAAGTATCACTGGATCTACTACATTTCCTTTAGATTTAGACATTTTACCACCATCAACTAAAAGCCATCCATGACCAAATATTTGTTTTGGTAACTCTAATCCTAATGCCATTAACATAATTGGCCAATATATAGTATGGAATCTTAATATATCTTTTCCTATTAAGTGTACATCTGCTGGCCAGAACTTCTTATAAAGCTCCGTGTTTTCTTGGTTATACCCTAATGCAGTTATATAGTTTGAAAGAGCATCTATCCAAACATAAATTACATGACCATTGTCAAACTCAACTGGTATTCCCCAATCAAAAGATGTTCTTGATACACATAAATCTTGTAATCCTGGCTTTAAGAAGTTATTTACCATTTCATTTTTTCTTGATTCTGGTTGTATAAAGTCTGGATGAGATTCTATATACTCTAAAAGTCTATCTGCATATTTAGACATTTTGAAGAAATATGCTTCTTCTTTTGCCTTTTCTACTGGTCTACCACAATCTGGGCATTTTCCATCTACTGCTTGAGTCTCTGTCCAGAAAGCTTCACAAGGTGTACAATACCAACCTTCATAAGAGCCTTTATATATATCTCCTTGTTCATATAGCTGATTGAATATTTTTTGTACAGAGCTTTTATGATAATCATCAGTAGTTCTAATAAATTTATCATAACTAATGTCCATAAGCTTCCAAAGATCTTTAATTCCAGATACTATTTCATCTATGTATTCTATTGGTTTAACGCCCTTGTCTTCAGCTATTCTTTGAAGCTTTTGACCATGTTCATCTGTTCCTGTTAAAAACATTACTTCATGACCTGTAAATCTTTTAAATCTCGCTATAGCATCAGCTGCCACAGTTGTATAAGTATTTCCTATATGAAGATTTGCTGATGGATAGTATATTGGTGTAGTAATATAAAATGGTTTCTTTGTCATCTTTCTTCCTCCTAAAATATTTATATTTCTTGTTGATTATAATTTAATGTACTTTAAGTACTAATTTTCTTTATACATCTTCATTATACCCACTCTTATGATGGTCAAACTCTTAGCTATAACATGTATAATTAGCTATTACTAGCTTAAATATAATAAAAAAATCTCTATGCAGAAATATTTCTACATAGAGACGTTATATACGTGTTACCACTCTAATTTATATCTACTTCACAGTAGACACCTCAATAAGTAACTCAGCCTTAGCTTTTATTACTTTGTCTTATAAGGGAGACTTCCCTATTTTCCTTGGTGACTACACTTCAGAAAATCTGCTCCAAGACCATGTTCCCAAACTTCCTTTTCGCTAGCTTTCACCTATTCTAGCTCTCTTTAGAAAATTTCATTTAGTACTCTTCTTTTCTTCGCATTAAATATTAATATTAATTAATATGATAATACTATAATTATTTTATGTCAACGGTATAATTAATAATATATTAATTAGTTATGTTTATTAATATATTATTAATTACTAGGAATATAATTATTCATAATTTACCTTTAGACGTATATTCAATTACAGCGTCAAAGGGTAGAATAGCTCTGAAACCCGCATGAACAGAACAACTAGTTAAATAGTTAACTAGTTAACTAGACTTATAGTTCTCTATATAACAATTTATATAGATATATATTTTTATAGCTGTTTATTCACTTTTGTGAATTTTTATACTTTATTTATTTTTATTTGTATTACATCTATTTTTTTTTGCAAATATGAATTATCATTATATATGTGCCATAATTTTCTTAATATTATTTTAAGATAATAAAAAGGGAATTTTTTTTAAAGGAGGCAATAATATGGAATTATTAAAAAAGAACCTTTATTTAAATAAATCTACAGTAAAGGATGTACTAAAACTATCCTTACCAGCTGTAATAGAAATGTTATTATATACAATGATATGGACTGTTGATACTATGCTTATCGGTCAATATGGAGGTGATATTGCAGTTAGTACTGTAGGAATGTCCAGTGAAGTTATTTATACCTTTACTAATATTTTAGTTGCTCAAAGCTTATCTGTTGGAATTACTTCAATTGTAGCAAGAAGATATGGTGCTAAGGAATTAGATAAGGCTAACGAATATGCGACCTTAGGATTTTCTTTAGGATTCATAGTAAGTATGGCTACTACACTATTTATATTCTTATTTAGTAAAAAATTATTAGTTTTAGCTGGTGCTGAATCAAGCATAATAGGATTAGGTACAACTTATATAAACATTGTATGTATCGGCCTACCGTTTAATATGTTATCTAGTATGTTAAATGCTGTTAATAGATCTTATGGAAATACTAAAACTCCAATGATTGTTTCTATTGTTATGCTTGTAGTTAACCTTTCATTAGATGCTATACTAATATTCGGTTTATTTGGTTTCCCTGAACTTGGAGTTAAGGGTGCTGCTATTGCTACAACTATAGCCAATATATCAGGATTTATTTATTCAGCTATATATACCTATAAAAAATCCTTAATAAAAATTGAATTTAAATACTTAATGAAATTCAGCGGTGCTAGAATAAAAAATATTACTGCTTTATCTATCCCCGCTGGAATGCAAGAAGCTGCCTATAGCTTAGCTAGACTTTTTACAAGTATGATGATTATGCATCTTGGCACCATCGCCTTTGCTGCTAACCAAATCACTTTAACCTTAGAATCTATTTCTTTTATGCCTGGATGGGGATTTGCCGTTGCTGCTACAACTCTAGTTGGAAATAAAGTTGGTGAAGGTGATTATAAAAAGGCCAGGGAATATGGTCGTACCGCTATGATTTTAGGGATAGGTGTAATGTGTATATTTACATTATTGTTTTTACTATTTCCAGTACAGCTTATTAAAATGTTTATAGATAGTAGTAATACTGAAGTTATCTCTCTTGGTGCAGCTTGTTTAATGATAGCTGCTGCAGAACAACCTGCCATGGCACTGTCAATGGTTGTCGGAGGAATTTTTAAAGGTTATGGTGACACTAAAACTCCATTTATTATAGCCTTCATAACCTCTTGGTTTATAAGACTTCCACTAGTATTTATATTCATTTATTTACTAGGCACATCAATAACTGTGTTCTGGATTATATGTCTAATTCAATGGTCTGTAGACGGACTTCTGCTTTATATATTCTATGTTAAAAAGCTAAAACCTATAAATAGTCATATAACAAAGCTAGACTAAAATATTGATAGCTATATATTAAAAACTGCCTAATAAAGTACGCTAATGTTCTTTATTAGGCAGTTTCATTTATCTCATTAACATTGTAGCTAAATTAACAGCTAAAAGTACGGCACAAAAATCAACTAATAGAGCTACCCATAAGCTGTGTCTTACCTTCTTTATACCAACAGCTCCAAAATACACAGTAATAGTATAAAATATGGTTTCTGTCCCACCCATTATTATGGATGATAAAAACCCTAAAAAAGAATCTGGTCCATAGCTTTTTACTATATCTGTGAAAACTCCAATTGCTCCACTACCTGACAATGGCTTTATAAATATTAATGGAACAATTTCTGGAGGAATACCTACCACGTTAACAGCAGGCTTTATCAAGTTTATAACATAATCCATGGCCCCTGAAGCCCTAAAGCAATTTACTGCTATAAGCATAGCTAAAAGATAAGGAAAAATCCTTACACACACATTTATTCCTTCCTTAGCTCCTTCTACAAAGCATTCGTATACCTTTACCTTAGCAATAATGCCATATAGTACTACAGCACCTATAATTATTGGAATTATTCCCTTTAATAAATAATCAAATATATTTGTCATGGAATATACCTCCTTTAAAAGTATCTTTGTAAAGACTTACATAAAATAATTCCAAGTATAGATGCAAAGGTTGTAGTACATAGTGCTGGTAAAATTATTGAACCTGGATTTCCAGAATTAAATGCAGCTCTAATAGAAACAACGGTAGTTGGTACAAACTGAATACAGGCTGCATTTAACACTAGAAATAGTACCATATCGTTGCTTGCCACATCTTTATGCCCATTTATTCTATCCATTTCCTCCATAGCTCTTATACCAAAAGGGGTTGCTGCATTAGATAATCCAAACATATTAGCTGTAAGATTCATAACTATAGCTCCTAACGCCTTATCATCTTTTCCTGCTTCTTTAAATATTCTTCTAAGTATAGGTTTTAATAATCTAGCTAATTTGTCTGTAAGTCCACTTCTCTCTGCAATTTTCATCACCCCACACCAAAGACACATCATTCCTAATAGCTCTATGATAAGCTTAACTGTATCTGATGTAGTTGATACTATAGTTTTAGATAAGAGCTCTCCATCTCCTGTAAGTACACCAAAAGCTATACCTATAAATAAAATCCCGAACCATATTACATTTATCATATAAACTCTCCCATACCTTTAATAAATATATCTTTACTTTATATGTAATGTATATGTTCTTGCTTTAAATAATATTTAGCTTTTTTATTGTATGGAAAAGTCTACCCACTATTTTATAATGCATAAAAATTATCAATTTAGGAAAAACTATTAAAAATTATATCAGGAGGTACATTATGGATTTAAATGAAATAATAGAAATGAAAAATCAGAACCCTGGAGCTACTGGTTATTATAACAACAGAGAGTTATTCATTAGAAAAGTTTATGATAATACTGGTCTTGTGGAAGTTGTTGATTTAGTTAATGGAGAAGTATATTCCCTTCATAGTAGTAAAATTGATAAATCTTATACTAACTCCTATAATTCATTTCAATAAATTTATAGTTGAATTTAAATCTTCTCAATGATAACATTTAATGTATAGATTAAATAAAATAGCTAAAGGAGATTTTTTATGAATGAAACTAATTTAAAGCAAGCACAAAAAGAGATTGATGAAGCACTTTCTACTATTGAAAAACTAGAAGAAAATATTAAATTTAATTCTGCATCTGAGGACATGATAAAAGAAAACTTTATTTCTCTTGCTAAGAAAGTCCAAGAAATTGAATCTGTTCTTAAAAATGAAGGTATCTTATAATTAAATATTTACATAAACAGATTTCTTTGCTTCAGAGGGAGTTTTTCTCCCACTGAAGGTTACTAACAGAATTCTTAGTATCAATTTATTTGATACTTAGAATTCGTTGTCCTTTAGGGGAAATCGTTATCCAGGGACATAGCAGCTCTTTACTCCCACTTTGAAAAAGATAGGAGTATTAGAGCTGGTAGTCATCGGATAATAAAAACCTGTGTTTCCACAGGTTTTTTTATTTATTAATATCTTTTAGCAATTTCATATAATAATCTTGACCCTACTCCTGTTGCACCTTTTGAGAAATATTCTCTATTTGGTGTTTGTGATGTAAAGGCTGTGGATGCAATATCAAGATGTAACCATGGCTTATCTTCTACAAATTCACCAATAAATAATCCTGCTGTAATTGCTCCTGCACCTACAGGGCCAGTTGAATTAACTAAGTCCGCATTACCAGTTTTTATTTTTTCTTTATATTCATCAAAGGTTGGGAATCTCCAAACTCTTTCATCACACTGTAATGATGCTTCCTCTAAAAGTGAGTAGAATTCATCATCATTAGTTACAACTCCTGTAGCGGCACTTCCTATAGCACCACCTACAGCACCAGTAAGAGTAGCAATATCAACTACCTTAGTCACATTTTCTTTTCTTATTATATAAGTAACTGCATCTACTAAAGTTAATCTACCTTCAGCATCTGTGTTTATAATTTCTATAGTTTTACCATTCATGGTATTAATTATATCTCCTGGTCTATATGCATCTCCTGAAATTAAATTCTCACAAGCAGCTACTACAGCTACAATATTTTTCTTTAATCCCTTTCTTGCTATGGTAGACATGGCACCAATAACAGCACCTGCTCCCCCCATATCACTCTTCATAGTCCACATACTTCCTGCAGTTTTTAGGCAATATCCACCTGCATCAAAGGTTAATCCTTTACCTACAAGACCTAATATATTTTCTTTATTAGCAGTATCACCCATATATCTCATAACAATTAACTTAGGTTCATTTGAAGAACCCTTGCCAACGGATAAAAATGACTCCATACCAAAGTTCTTAATTTCTTCTTTATTATATACTTCAACTTGGAATCCATGATCAAGACCTAACTGCTGAACTTTTTTAGATAATGCATCTGGAGTTAAAATATTAGCAGGTTCATTTACAAGCTCTCTTGAAATTAAATTTCCTTCTGCAAGTAGTCTTCCTTCTTCTACAGCTTCCTTTAACTTAGCTAAATCTTGGTCTTCATGAAATATAATTCTTACTTCTTCTAATAGTACTTCTTTTTTATCACTTTTGTATTTATCAAAATTATAAGTAGTCATTATAATAGCTTCAGATATAGCTTTAACTTTTTCATAGTTACAACAACAATCCATAGACTTCACATGTAAATCTAGAGATTTTATTTTTTGTTTAATTGCATCCTTGATTAACTTAGAAGTATTATTTCTAACATTATCTACATTACACTTAGCTTTTTCACCAAGACCTACAAGTATAGTTTTTTGTATAGCCCCATCTTCTACACTAGTTAATGTATATGTATCTCCTTTTTTGCCAATAAACTCTTTGTTTTCACTTAAGCAACTAAGGATATTATTTAATTTATCACATGGAAACCCTTGTTGTAGTTCCATATAATTTTCAAATAAAAATATACCTTTGGAATTGTTATGTGATTGAACATTTGTTAAGTTCTCCACTTTTATATTCATATTAATCCCCTACCCTTTCAACGCTAAATATACATTCTATACTTAAATAGTTTCTATACCTATTCCCTAAATCCTTCTATAATATCCTATTTTTCTTCTTTGTATTCATCATACTGTGGCTGTGTAAATCCTCTACCTACTACTTCTCTTACATCATTAATTATTATAAAAGCTTCATTATCTACTTCTTTTACAATTCTTTGAAGCTCAATTAATTCTTCTGTAGAGCATACAATATACAATATATCTTTACTTTTTCCAGTATATACACCCTTACCATTTATGCTGGTTATTCCTCTATTTAAATGTTGCATTAATTCTTGTGCTATTTCACCTGATTTTTCTGAGATTATATGTACTTCTTTAGAGTAATTTACTCCTTCTACTAAGGTGTTTACTACTTTAGAAACTATAAATATAGATATTAATGCATACATTGCTTTTTCTACTCCGAAAACAAATAAACCTGCTACTATTATCATTCCATCTATGCACATCATTATTTGATTTATAGGTATTTTCTTCAAGTAATGCTTTATAATTATTGCAAGTAAATCTGTTCCTCCAGTTGATGCAGATGATCTTAATACTAATCCAACTCCAGCTCCTACAAAAAGACCTCCAAATACGCTTGATATTAATAAGTCAGATTGAACTGGCGGTATAAAACTAGTATACCAAAGGGCAACAGATACATAACCTGCTCCAAATATAGATTTTTTTGCAAAATCCATACCTTTTATTTTTATTCCAACTATAAATAGTGGTATGTTTACAATTATATTAGTTAACCATAGTGGAATGCTAAATACATATTCTAATATAATAGCTAACCCTGATACTCCTCCGGTAACTAAATGTTGTGGTGAATAATATACGTTTATTCCTATAGCCAGTATTGTTATACCAACCATTATCATTAGATAATTTTTAAGTTCACTTTTGTTAAAAAACTCCTTCATTTTGACCTCCCATTTATTATATGTTATACTAATTTATTTATGTTACACTAGTTTTATAGCATAGAATCATACATGTTGCAAACACTAATTTCAATTATACTTTTATTATTATAATAATTATATAGTTTTTAGAGTTTTTTATATGTATTTTTTATATGTTATGCTAAAATTTAATTATTATATTATAATAAGGAGTTTTTATGGATAATTATACTGTTTTTTTAAATATTATAAACCTTATATTTGTTGTAAATATTGCTTTTGCCATAATTGTAATTATATTTGAAAAGAGAAATACTAGTAATACTTGGACATGGCTTATGATAATGTTGTTTATACCCTTTATTGGCTTCATAATGTATTTATTCTTTGGCCAAAATCTTCGTCGCAAAAAATTCTTTGTTTTAAAAAAGGAAGAGGAGTCTGTTCTTATGCAATTCTCTGAAGAACAGAAGCGCCTTCTCAGCGACAAAACTATAGTTAATAATAACTCTCTATTAAAAGAATATCATGATGTAATAAATTTAAATCTATATAGCGATAATTTTATTGTTACTAATAACAATAAAGTAGATATTCTTAATAATGGTAATGAAAAATTTCCTATCATGATAGATTGTATAAAGAATGCCAAAAATTTTATTCATATTCAGTACTACAAATTTAATGATGATAACCTAGGAACTGAAATACTAAATCTCTTAGTTGAAAAAGCAAAGGAAGGCGTTGGAGTTAAGCTACTTTATGATGGTATGGGTTGTATTCATAATAAAAAGCACTTTTGGGATCCATTAGTAAAGGCTGGTGGAGAAGTGTATTGCTTCTTTCCACCTTTTATACCCTATATAAATGTGAGAATAAACTACAGAAATCATAGAAAAATATGTGTTGTAGATGGAGAACACGGTTTTGTTGGAGGTTTAAACGTAGGAGATGAATATTTAGGATTATCTAAGAAATTTGGTTTTTGGAGAGATACTCATCTTCACCTTCAAGGTGACTCTGTAAATTATTTAGAAGTAAGATTTTTAATGGACTGGCGTTTTGCAAGCAAAAAAGACTTTTCTATGGAAGAAAAATATTTTCCTAGAAAACAATATATAGATAATACAGCTGTTCAAATAATTTCTAGTGGTCCAGATTCTGAGTGGTGTAGTATAAGAAATACTTACCTTAAACTAATAAACAAAGCTGAAAATTCTATTTATATTGAAACTCCATATTTTATTCCAGATGAAAGTATCTTAACAGCTCTTAAAATAGCATGTCTATCTGGGGTAGATGTTAAAATTATAATACCTTGCAAACCAGATCATCCATTTATTTATTGGGCATCTAAGTCCTATATTTGGGAACTTGTAGAATGTGGTGCCAAATGCTATACCTATGACAATGGATTCATTCATAGTAAAATGGTATCGATAGATGGGAAAATGTGTACTATAGGAACTGCTAATATGGATATACGTAGTTTTAATCTAAATTTTGAAGTTAATGCCATAATATATGATACAAGAACTACTTCAGAGGTTGATAAAGCCTTTGAATCAGATATATTACAAAGTACTTTACTTACTCCTGAACATTATTCTAATAGATCTCTAATAATTAAATTCAAGGAAGCTATATCTAGACTACTATCTCCTATTCTATAAATAGGATTTTAGCTATTCTATAGATCATTTTATTGAGTATAACAAAAGTACTATGATTATTAAATAAACCGTCATATCTATAACTATTAGAAGTTTAAAATAGATATGACGGTTTAAGTTTTTATATTATTAATGGAGCATATATCATCAAAGTTAATAATGCATCAATTAATAAACTTAAAACAAACTTTGATATAAATATTCCCTCAAATTCACTTGTATAAGTACAATATCCATAACTATATGTTATAACTGCTATTAATATACATAAGACAATACCAACATAAATAGGGGCTATAGCCGGTGGTAACATATATACATATTTAACATAGAACATTTTTATTATAAAAAAGGTCTTTGCACAAGTTGTTATTATAGCTACTATTATATATGCAATCTTCTTTTGCTTATTAGATAGCTTATAGTCTAGGAATGTAACTGCTCCACTTAAAACTAAACCTATTGCTATCCATGGGAATCCAACAATTATTATAGATACAAAGCTATTCATCAGTCCCTCAATAGTATAAGTAAGTGCACTTTTCTTCTCTGACTCTCTTGGTAAATTATTTACAGCCTTAAATCCTTCATCTGTTGATGCTATGACAACATCATATAAATCTTCATCTCTAAAACTTAAGTAACTAATATAATCCTCGTTTACATAAGGATTAATGCATACTCCTCTTGTTCTTGTAACTGGCTCAACTTTATTTATCTTACCATCCTTTACAACAAAGGATGCTATTCCTCTTCTTTCCTCTTTCTTCCCATAAGAGTTATCTATTGTAGAATAAAATTTCCCACCTTCTTCATCAGAGTAAGTTCCTATAGCATTTATTAGTTCATTTGATTCATTAATTCTTGGTTTACTTTCCTTAACCTCACCTCCAGCTATAGGAAACTCAAATAACCTACAAGAGTGAAGTTCACCTTTTACATATTGCTCGAACATTGTATATCCATTTTCTCCGTCTGAAGAACATGACATATTCTTATAAGTAACTCTATTATTATTAGCTATTTCTTCCACTAATATAGGTTCTGAAACCATAGCTTCATTAAATGTAATTGCTTTAATATATGAGTTGTCTTCCATATAACATATTAGAAAACCATCTTTATTCTTAGTGGCTGAAAGCATGTCTGTATTTTTTGCTGGAATAGATACCATTTTATCTTCTACTGTATTTATTATTTCAAGTTTATCTTCGTAAGCAACTACTATATTTTTATTATCTAATTGATAAATACTATTTATTCCTTTAATATTCTCTCTACTAACCTCATTTAAATCTTTATCTATATATACTTTTAATAAGTATCCCTCACTATCTTCTATAGAGTTAAGCATTAGTATATACCCATCTACACTTTTAGTGAGTAATACATTGTTTATTAATTCTTCATTAACTTCATATTGTTTATTATTCAGAACTTCTCCTACAGCATTGGTTTCAACAATATTAAGATTTTTATTATTATCATATGCTACAAGTATTCTATTCTCTTCTTTCAAGATTACTGGAGCATTTTTTGTTGTTGCAGTTGCTATACTTACTTCCTTACTCCATGTTTTAGATGGTGGTTGTATTTCTAAATTATAGTTATTCTTATAGTTTCCAATAAGTATTAATATATACGTCACAATAATAAGAAAAATTAAAAGTATTTTTTTTTTTTCATTTATATATCTCCTTAAACTATTTATTATTATTATGCATATGTTTTATATAACTTTAAGAGATTATTTCAATTAATTATAAGAAATAATCTCTTTTTAAATTCTAATTAAACTTTATTATTATATTATAAGAGGTACAAATATCATTAATGTAAACAATGCATCAATTAACATGAATATACTAAACTTACCTAAAAATATGCTCTCAAAATCATCTGTATAGACCATATATCCATATCCATATACAACTAGTCCAATTAAGGAGTTTATCAATATTCCTACAAATGATGGAGCTAAAATAGTAGGTAACATATGTGAATATTGCACATAAAAAGCTTTATTTATAGTACATATTTTCATTATTACAACAATAGCAGCTAGTATGATATACATATACCTTTTCTTTTTATCATCAAATTTGTAATCCATAAAAGATACTGCTCCTGCTATAACTAAACCAGGAACTATCCATCTAAATCCTATTATTATAATATAAGATACACTATACATAAAACCTTCTACTAAATACCCAAGAGATCTCAATCTTTCAGCTCTACGAGGTCCATTATTCGCATCCTTAAACCTCTCATTACTAGATGCTATATTAACACTATATAATCCATCCTTCTCAAAACTAAGAAATGCTATATATTCTTCATCATTATATGGATGAATACATAATTCTCTTAGTCTAGTTATCTTCTCTGAACTTGAAACTTCACCATTTTTTATTTGAAAAGAAACTATAGCTTTTTGAAATTCCTTTTTACCAAAAGGCACTCCCATGGTGGCATAAAATCTTGCACCATTTTCTGAATAGCCTCCTTTAGTATTTATAACGTAACTGGATTTATCAACCGCAAGCTTACTAACCTGGCCCTCTCCTCCACTTATAGGAAACTCCATTACTTCTGTAGCAAAGTATTCATTTCTATCATATTTCTCAACAAGCAAATATCCATTTTCTGCATCTGAAGACAATGACATTGCACCATAAGTAATTTTGTCAGTTTTAATCATCTCTTTGATAAGAAATGGCTTTGATGCCTTTCCATCTTTAACTGTAAATCCTTTAAATAATTTCTCTTTTTCTAAGTAACATACCAAAAGTCCATCTTTACTTTTATTGGCAGTAAGCATACTTAAGTTTTCTACTGGCACTTCTATATTTTCATTTGATACTGTGTTTACTATCTTAATTTTATCTTTATAGGCTAAAACTATATTTTTACTATCAATTTGTTCAGTAAATGTAATTCCTTCTTCTATTTCTCTTTTTACCAAATTTAACTCTTCATCTAAAACTAACTTTTCTATATAATCTATGCTTAATTTATTAGAATTATAAATCAAAGTATATCCTTTATCAGTTTTGGTAAATATTAAATTCTTAAGTAATTCTTCTTCTATAGCATACTCTTTAGTTTTAATTTCTTTTCCATTTAAATCTGTTTCACATACTTTAATCTTTTTAGTGTCCTCATATGCTACTAACAAACGATTTTCTTCTTTTATAATTACCGGTGTATTCTTTCCTAACCCACTTCCTATTTTTACTTCTTTACTCCATTTTTCTGACGGTGGCTGTTTCAATAAATTGTAGTTGTTTAAATAATTACCAATTACAATTATTAAAAATCCCATTATTATACTTAATAATAATATCCTTTTTTTATTCATATTAACTCTCCCCCAAGGTCTTAATAATTCCCCTTTTTTATCTATTATTATAAATTATACTCTCGGTATACTGAATATTCAAACACTTTTTGCAAATATTAGCTAATATAATATTTTTTTGTAATAAAATATTTTTTTATGATGATGATTACTTTTACTTTTATATTTTAAAATTGTATTGTAAAATATACTTATGTTGTAAATAAATTTAATTAGTGAAAGGTATTTATATGCGAAAATCTGGTAAAGTAATTAATTTTGATGATGATAAAGTTTATATAGTAACAAATAATAAAGAATTTGTTACATTAGAACGAAATGATAAAGCTCCTATTAAAGGTAATATCTATGATGGTACTGTATATGTAGATAGGTCAAATCTTATAAAAGTATTTATAATACTAATATCTATTTGTATATTAGTATTAAGTTGTATTTATTTTATCTTCTTTTCACCTAGAGCTAATATAATACTTTCTTTAGATTCCAATATCAAAATAGGTATAAATAGAAACAAGATAGTTAGAATTACAGATCCTAGTGGGTCTACTTTAGGATTGGAAAGTTTAAGTTCACTAAAAGGAAACGAATTAAATTTAGGCTTAAATCTTTTATTTGACTCAGCATTAAAAGAGGAATTAATCCCGAAGTGTGATGAATATTCACCTGGCAGTATATATATATATATAACTAAGGATAACAAAAGAGAGCCTCTTAATTTTGATAATTTTAAAAAATATGCTGAAAAATATAATTATAAAGTTATAATTAATAGAAATGATAATGAGCTTAATATTGATTAGTATATTAATTTGTAATTTGAAAACCCTAGCCAATTTATGACTAGGGTTTTATACTATACTTATTATTTATACACCGGTATTTCAAATTGTGGTTTAACATTAGGATGCTTGTCCATTATTAATTTAATATTAGTTACTTGTTTATATGCCCATACAATATCTGTAGCGTATTGATGCCATGGACTATTGTAATTATGAACATTCCATCTCATTTCATATATAGTATCTTGAGCTGGTCTAGGGTTCTTTGCATTTTTATCTGAATGGATATAATTTTCAGCAATCCATTTAATACCGCCTTTAATAGCTGCTTCTGGTGAAGTCCACCCATTTTTATAGGCCGCTTCTGCTCCAGAGCTTACTGGTGAATTATCAAAGGCACAAATTCCAAAAAAATTATAAACCTTAACTGTAGTTCCATCTTCTTTCTTATAGTCTACTCCTTTTGCCAAAGTAGATGTACCATTTCCAGTCTCTAATATTGCATGTGCCACTGCATAGGCCTGATTTACATTATTGGTTTTACAACCGTCATAAAACGCTTGTCCCATATTAGATAATGTACCTTTCCCCACTAATACACTATTTAACGTACTTACACTTATATCCTGTATGAAGTTTAGTTTCATAAACATATATATACCATATTTATCATTTTTATATCTGCTTGGATCTAAATACTGCGCTATATCTGTTTTTCTTGCATCTCCAGAATATAAAGCCCTAAATATTGGTGGTTTCTTATTATGTTGGATATTTGCAAAATTATCCACTGTAGTCCCTACTGAATAAGTAGACATTGTACCTAATGTGGATACATTATGTTTTGATGGCACTGTAGAAAATTCCTTTACTGCAGGTAATTCAATATACTTTCCTTCACTATCATATAAGCCAGATTTTACAATTATACTATAGGTAGTGCTTGTACTATATCCTCCAGAAGGCGGTGCTATTTTTATAGCCTTGTTAGCTTCATTGTAACTTAAACCTACCTTTAATTCACCACCATTAGGTGAAAAAACTTTTACATAAGTACTAAGATTATTTATTAAGTTTGGATGTAGTTTATTACTAAGCTTTATTGTCCAAGTTTTATTTGTAGGTATATTTATTTGATGGTTTAAATCCTGTATATTTACTGCTGCAAAGGCACTACCAGTTAATGCTAATGGTGTCATACACATTATAATTACTATTAAAATACTAGAAATCTTCTTTACTACTTTATTATTCATAGTTGCCCCCATATCCTCTAAAATTTTATTTATATAATATCTGTTATATTGTATAATACTAATAACATTGATATTATGCTATAATTATACAATAAATTTAAAGTGAATGTAAGTAATTATATAATAACTAACATTCATTAAGTCTTATGCTAGGTGGTGATATAACTATATGGATAATAAAAACTTACTTAGACTTAATAAGTACATAAGCGAAAGTGGAATTTGTTCCAGAAGAGAAGCAGATAAGTTTATTGAATCTGGTAAAGTATATGTAAATGGTATCTTAGCTACCCTTGGAACAAGAGTTAGTCCTACTGATACTGTAGTAGTTGATGGAAAAACTATTAAACCTAAGTCAAATAAAGTATATATAGCCCTAAATAAACCTGTAGGGATTACTTGCACAACAGAAACTCATGTTAAGGGAAATATAATTGACTTTGTTAACTATCACGAGAGAATATTCCCTATAGGACGTCTCGATAAACCCTCTGAGGGATTAATATTTTTAACTAATGATGGAGATATGGTAAATAAAATATTACGTGCAGGAAATAATCATGAAAAAGAATATGTAGTTTCCGTTGATAAACCTATTACAAAAGAATTTATTAATTCAATGGAAAATGGAATTCCTATACTTGGTACTGTGACAAAGCAATGCAAAGTTAGAAAAATTGGCAAATGTACTTTTAATATAATTTTAACCCAAGGTCTAAATAGACAAATTAGAAGAATGTGCGAATACTTAGGATTCAAAGTAACTAGCCTTAAACGTATTAGAATTATGAATGTGTCCTTAAGTAATCTTCCTACGGGAAAATGGCGTTATCTAAGCTCTGAAGAAATGTCCACAATCATTAATCTTACTAAAGATTCAATAGGTACTATTTAAAGTGAAACTCAAATATAAGTAAAAAAGAAGAAGATATTTAATTCTATCTCCTTCTTTTTTATTTTTTACTTTAATTAAAATTCACCTTTAAATAATTCTGCAAACTGTTTATGCGCAATTATGTCACTATTTTCTTTTACTTCTTTAAAAGTTATTTCAAAATCATCAGATACATCTGAATAAACTTCATATACTTTCTCTGCAGTATTATTGTCTCCATAAGTAATTACATATGCAACTTGATCTTTTTTGCCGTTTACATTTCTGTAATATTGATATATTTTTGCCTTTGATTTGTCTATTTTTTCATCAGTTAATACTTTATCAAGAGCAGTTTCTGCCTTTTTTACATATGCAGCTTCATCTTCATCAGTAAGTAATTTTAAAGTGTTTGCTTCATTATAATAATATTCTTTGTTAGCAAAACTATTTAATAGTGATTCAAAGCTTTCATAAGTAACCTCTGGTACCTCTGTGCTTTCTTTTTCTTTACTCTCTTCAGTAGAAGCTTGCTCAGTAGTTTTAGCTGATGAATCCTCTGAAGTATTAGTTTTTGTTCCACATCCTACTAATGCTAAACCTATTGTTGCTGTTAATACTAATGCAATTATTCTTTTCATTTTAAATCCTCCATATTTCCAAATAAATTTAATACTTAGTAAATGAAATACCAAATAGTATATAACCTTTTGTATACATTTACATAGCTGATACAAAATATTAAGAGTATTTCTACTCTTTGTAAATCCATATAAAATTATATCATATTTTGTAATATTTTCAATACTAAATTTCTACATATTATTTTATTAACATACATTGTTAATAAAATTTTGTCGATGCTTCATAATATAATTTTATATACTGTTAAATTATCAACTTGTCCATATTATTAACATTATCCACAGGTATCCTGTTTATAACTTAGTGAATTCAATGTTAATACATAGATTTTCATCTTATAATTCTATAATTTCTCTTCTAGACTCCATATACACCTTATAAACACGTGAAATTTTATCAACATTATCCACACTAATGTGAATAACATGTTGATAACTTTTTATTTATACATCTTTACTAGAGAAATTAGCTATTACACACTTAAACTTTTTTTATCTTTCTAATAGATACTAATGATTAAACTGTGTTAAACTTAAGTTGACACATTATTTATTATTTATTGGAGGTTTATATATGCGAATTGGTTTAGGATATGATGTACATAAGTTAGTTCCTAATAGAGCTTTAATTATTGGTGGAGTTAAAATACCACATACACTTGGGCTTTTAGGTCATTCAGATGCTGATGTTCTTATTCATGCAATTATGGATAGTTTACTAGGTGCTGCAGCACTTGGTGATATAGGAAAGCACTTTCCTGATACAGATGCTGAATTTAAAGGTATTTCTAGTATTAAACTTCTTAATGAAGTTAGAGAGTTATTAAGTAAAAATAATTATAAAATAGAAAACATAGATGCAACAATAATTGCCCAGCGTCCTAAAATGTCTCCTTATATTACATCCATGAGAGAAAATATTAGTGAAGCATTAAGGATTTCTATAGATCAAATTAATGTAAAGGCTACTACTGAAGAAGGTCTTGGCTTTACTGGTATTGAAGAAGGAATTTCCTCTCAATCTATATGTTTAATAAGTAAAATATGAGATATATAAAAATACAAGTCCAAGGTCATTAAAATTCAACCTTGGACTTTTTAAAGTGTTTATTACATATTCTCTATTATCTCTTCTAAGTCTTTCTTAAATTCTTCAAATGGCTTATTTTCCTTAAAAGACTTCAACAATTTGGCTATTGACTCATATACATATTCGTCATCACTTATAGCTATGGTTTTAGCATTAGAATAGATGTCCTTAACTTTTTTTTCAACTTCCATTCGTAGTTCCGGAGATATATTATTGTAGTTATCCTTTAACTTTAATGCAACTAATATAGATTCATGGTTTATATAGGTTACCGAAGATTGTATTTCTGGAATTTCTTCAATGTCTGCCATAATTCTCTCACAGGTAGATATTGCATTTCTAATTTCTACTTCTTTATCTATAGGTTCATCACTCATATCTTCAACAGTAGGACCGGCTCCCACAGTATCACTTTTTTTACTATTACTATTACATCCCATTAATACCACCGTTACAATAATTAATAAAACTACAATAAATAATAATATATCATTTATTTTTCCTTTCATTTTATATCCTCCTATATATAATTATATTAATTTAGTTTCTATAATCTATAGAATTAATAATAAATAACTATATATAGTTTGGCTTATAAGCATAAGTATATTCCTATTCTAAATTATATCTCCACCTTTTACATCGTATCTGAATTCTCAAATATATCTTTCGTAACAACAAAATTCCCATTGTCTTCAACTAAGTCAAACTCACTTATACTTGTTATTCTTTCCTCCCTCTCAACATGAAATACATATCCAACTCTTCCATGTTTCTTAAAGAATACTCTTGATGATTTTATAACTCTCAGAGGATTTTTATTTTTATCATATATAATACTAGGAACATCATTAATCATATTTACATTCTCCTTACACCAGTTGTTAATTAATGATATATAATATTATCCTATTATATAATTTATGACTATAATCATTAGTTATAATATAAAATTTATTTGCACCATCTCTTATAAAAAAATTCACCTCCCTATATAAAATCTATAAGTAAGGTGAACTTTATTACAACTTGGTTAATTATTCAATTATTTAATGTTTCTGCTACCTGGTTTTATATAAGGTATATCCTTTTTACATAGTGGGCATTCTTCCTTATCAAAGCTTTCTATTTCCAGTTTACATGCACTATAAACCGGAAGAGTTAAAGCACAATTTTCAACTCTCCTATCGACTATACAACATACACCTACAACTTCTGCACCTAAACCTCTTAGTACTTCTACAACTTCCATAGTAGATTTTCCTGTTGTAACTACGTCTTCTGTAATTAAAACTCTTTGTCCTTGCTTAATTTCAAAGCCTCTTGTTAATGTCATTACACCGTCTTTTCTTTCAGTAAATATCCCTGGCTTTCCTAGTTGTCTTGCTAGCTCATAAGCAACTATTATTCCTCCCATAGCAGGACCTACTAACATATCAACATCTAAATCTTTAACTTTGTTTGCAACTACTTCCAATACTTGCGCTGCCTTATCTGGATGCTGTAGTAATTTTGCACATTGACAGTATCTATTACTATGTTTACCTGATGATAGCAAGAAATGCCCTTCTAATAATGCCTCACATTGAACTAATATATCTACAATTTTATTTTCCATAATATTTTCCTCCTATACTATTCCTCTAATTTCACTAATATCTTTAATATTTTCTTTTATTAAAAAGTCTTCTATTCCTTTTATAATTTCTAATGGTACAAAAGGATTTATAAAATTAGCTGTACCTATTTGGATCCCTGTAGCTCCTGCCATTATAAACTCTATAGCATCTTCCCAATTTGTAATACCGCCAAGACCAACTACTGGAACCTTACATGCCTTACACACTTGATGAACCATTCTTAAAGCCATAGGCTTTACTGCTGGTCCCGAGAATCCTGCATAGATATTATCAAATACAGCCTTTCGTTTTTTGTAGTCTATAGACATTCCTTGAAAAGTATTTATTAATGATAGTGCATCAGCTCCCGCTTCTTCACAACTAAGCGCCATCTCTACTATATTTTCTGCATTAGGAGATAACTTCACCATCAATGGCTTTTTACATACCTTCTTCACTTCTTTTACTGCCTCATAGGCAACCTTTGATTTTATTCCTAGAGCCATACCACCATGTTTTACATTAGGGCATGAAATGTTAAGTTCTATGATGTCTACATCAACCTGGTTTAACTTCTCGATTATACTTATATATTCTTCTACTGTAGCTCCACCAACATTAGCTATTATATTAGTGTTATATTCTTTCATCTTTGGAAGTTCATCTTTTATAAAGTTTTCTACTCCTGGGTTTTGAAGTCCTACACTATTAAGCATTCCACCTGTTGTTTCTTTGATTCTTACTCCATCATTACCTTGTCTTGGATTTAAGGTTAAGCCCTTACTACAAATTCCTCCAAGTTTTGCTATATCATAAAACTTACTATACTCTTCACCAAAGCCAAAAGTACCTGATGCTGTCATTATTGGATTCTTGAATTCCTTATTACAAATATTTACCTTAAGCATAATTTCTCCTTTAAAACTCTAAATCTAATCCATTAAATACAGGACCATCTTTACATGTTCTTTTATTTCCACTAACTGTTTTACATGTACAACCAAGACAAGCTCCTACTCCACAAGCCATCTTCTTTTCTTCTGATACATATATCTTTGTACCCACTTCCTTGCACATATCAATTACTCTATACATCATAACCTCTGGTCCACAGCATAAAACTAAATCATAGTCTTTAGGATTAAATAGTTCCGTTACATATCCTTTATGTCCAACACTACCATCTTCTGTAGACACCTTTACTGATAAATCTAACTCACTTATTTCTTCTAATCCATAAACTTCATCTCTAAAGCCAGCAAATATATGAACTTCTGAATCCTTTATATTATCTACCAGGTATCTCATTGGAGCAACCCCAATTCCTCCTGATACTACCGCAACCTTGCCTTTTATCTCTTCTAAGTCAAAGCCATTTCCTAATGGACCCATAACCTTAACCTCTTGTCCTTGTATAAGATAACTTAATAATTTTGTTCCTTCTCCAACTAGCTGATATAGGAATTCTATAGAATTTGATGTTATATTATGAATACTAATAGGTCTCCATAATATAGGTTCCTTTTCCCAGGATCTTAGCATATAAAACTGTCCCGGTTCTCCTTGAAACTTACCCTCTATAGATAATTTAAATATTCCTTTAGCAACTTCTTTGTTCTCTATTACTTTACAAACTTTGTATTCATAATTATCTTTTTTCATTCTAATCTCCTAATAATTTATTCTAATATAATGCCATACAATAAAGTTGTATGGCATGAACTGTAGTTATAATTTATTTTTTTAGATTTCCTATAGCTGTTAGAATTTCATTTTTCATTCTAATTGCCTCTTCTTTTGCATACTTAGCAAAGTTTTCTTCACCATCTAGTTTTCCTTTATATGCAAGCATTATACCCCTTGAAGAGTTAACAACTCCTCCATTTCCATCCTTAAGATAAAGGGCTACATCTTCTGCTTTCCCACCTTGAGCACCATATCCTGGTATTAAAAAGAATGTACTGCCTAAGGAATTTCTTATTTCTATACCTTCATCTACATGGGTACATCCTATAACCCCACCTATAGAACTATACCCACACTTACCTATATAATTTTTACCTAAATTATTTATAGTTTCCCCTACTACATTAAATACTTTTCTACCACCCTTAGTTTCTATATATTGAATATCCTTGCTGCCCTTGTTTGAAGTTCTTATCAGTACAAAAACTCCTTTTTCACTATTTTCAATATAAGGTAAGTATGGCTCTATACTATCTAATCCCATATATGGACTTAGAGTTATAAAATCAGCTTCAAACTCTCCTGCAAAATGCGCTTTAGCATACATTTCAGCCGTTTTAGCTATATCGCCTCTTTTTATATCCCCTATAGATATTGCTCCCTTTTCCTTTATATACTTTAATGTATTGGAATAAGCTCTTAATCCTTCCAATCCATATGCTTCATAATATGCTATTTGTGGTTTATAGCAAGCTACATGGTCTATAGTTTCATCTATTATAGCTTTATTAAATTCGAAAATTGCATCCCCTATGTTTTCAAATTTCTTCATAAAACTTTCTGGTATATATGATATATCTGTATCTAGTCCCACACATACATGTCCTTTTTCTGCAATTATATCGAATAGTCTATCTATAATCATATGATACTCCCTCACTTTTCTATTTTTTATAAACAACTTTACCACCTTTTATGGTAGTTATAACTTCTCCATATACTTTCATACCATTAAATGGAGTATTTTTACCTTTTGATAAAAATTCTTCCTTACGTATCTCATATTCTTTTTCTAAATCTAATATTACTAAATCTCCATCATAACCTATATCTATTTGGCCCTTATTAACTCCTAGTATTTCACTAGGTCTCTTACTCATGATTTCACTTAGCTTACTTAAGTCTATATGACCTGGCTTTACAAGTTTTGTATAAGAAACTCCAAAGGCTGTTTCTATTCCTGATATTCCTGGAGCTCCATTTTTCTTATCTTCTTCAGTATGAGGTGCATGATCTGTAGCAATGCTATCCACATATCCATCTTTTATAGCATGGATTAAGTATTCCATATCTTCCTTTTCTCTAAGAGGTGGGTTTACTCTATACTCTACATCATTTGTTAAAGCTATATGATGAGGAGATACTTCACAAGTAACTTTATGACCTTTTTCCTTTGCTTTAATGATATATTCCATAGATTCTTTGGTACTTACATGGGAAAAGTGAACTTTACACCCTGCATGTTTTGCTAAAGTTATATTTCTCCAAGTCATAGTATTTTCTGCCAGTCTCATATCTATATCAGATAGATTATGATTCTCACAATGGCACATAACAGTTATATCCTTCTCTTTAGCCTTAATCATAGCATTTAACATAACTTCGCTGTGCATAACATCTTTTCCATCTTCTGATATTACTTTAATATCACCTTTTTTTAGCTTATCTAAATGGCTTATGTCATCTCCACTAAACTCATTAGTTATAGATATAACTTGATTAATATCTATAAGTCCTACTTCCTTACCCCTATTTATAACATAATTAACTGTCTCCATAGTGCTACATACTGGATTTGTATTTGCCATAAGGTTTACCATTACATATCCACCTTTAACTGCAGCATGAGAACCTGATTGTATATCTTCCTTATGTGTAAGTCCCGGATCCCTAAAATGCACATGTAAATCTACAAAACCAGGCATTACTATCTTTCCTGCCACATCTATAGTTTTACAATCCTTTATGAGATTTCTTCCTATCTCACAAATTACTCCGTCCTTTATATAGACATCTCCAACAAAGGTTCCACTCCAGTCAACGACTGTACCATTCTTTATGCAAATTTCCATAAGTATTCTCCAATCCTATCTATTAATATAATGAAGTTACCTTTTGTAAATCATCACAGTAATGACATCTATATTCCTTCGTTTCTTCATCTACTAAGTAATGTATATGCTTAATGTTAGGTTCTATAGATGTAACACATCTAGGATTCTTACATTTAATAACATTTTCAACCTTTTTAGGAAGTGTAAGCTTAATTTTTTCCTTAATTTCTTCATTTTCTATTATATCTATAGTTATATTTGGATCTATTACTCCTAATATTTCAAAATCAATATCTATTCTAGTTTCTATTTTTATTATATCTTTTTTCCCACACTTATCACTATTAGCATTCATTATAAGGGCTACAGTGAAATCAGCTTTATCTAAGTTTAAGAAGTTAAATATTTTTATTCCTTCTCCAGCTTTTATATGATCTATTACTAATCCGTTTTTTATACTATTTATAGTTAACATATTACTTCCTCCTTATATACCTTAGTAAATTCCTAATAGTTTTAGTATTAATGCCATTCTCACATACATTCCATACTTAGCTTGCTTAAAGTACACAGCTCTATTATCACTATCTACTTCATATGCTATCTCATTTACTCTTGGTAATGGATGAAGTACTATCATGTCTTCTTTCGCAAGATTCATTTTCTCATTATCTAATATATAAGTATCTTTAAGTTTTATATAGTCTTCTTCATTAAAAAATCTTTCTCTTTGTACCCTTGTCATATATAAAATGTCTATTTCCTTCATAGCTTCTTCCATAGTTCTAACTTGCTTGAACTCTATGTTTCTCTTTTTAAGGACTTCTTTCTTTATATACTCTGGTATTTCTAATTCTTCAGGTGAAATTAGTACGAACTTGTTGTTTTCATATCTACTTAAAGCTTTTATTAACGAATGTACTGTTCTTCCAAACTTTAAATCTCCACAACAACCTATTGTTAAATTATTTAGTCTTCCCTTTAGGGTTCTTATGGTTAGTAAATCAGTTAAGGTTTGAGTTGGATGTTGGTGACCACCATCCCCTGCATTTACTACGGGAATATCACTATATTGTGCTGCAACCTGTGGTGCTCCTTCTTTAGGATGTCTCATTACAGCAATGTCTGCATAGCATGCAACAGTTCTTATGGTATCTGCAATACTTTCTCCCTTAGCTACTGAACTAGCATTTGGTTCTGAAAATCCGATTACGCTTCCGCCTAATCTATTCATAGCAGCTTCAAAACTAAATCTGGTTCTAGTACTTGGCTCATAAAATAATGTAGTAAGCAAGTACCCATCACAAGCATGTATAAATTTTCTTGGATCTTTTATTATTTCATCTGCTAGGTCAAATATTTCGTCTAATTCTTCTAAAGTAAGGTCCATTGGTTCGATTAAATTTCTTCCTTTTAACATATAAAACACTCCTTTTTAGCCTCTCTGGGATAATTTAAAGGTATTAAGATTTACTTATAAAATTCAATAAAAAAAAGCTTTCCTCAACAAGGAAAGCTATAAATATCTGTAAATACAACTTTGTATATGAATATATTATTGTAAATTTTATCATATTACAAATGTATTCATACCAAAATATTATCTTCCCTTGCCGGCATCTCTGTACCGTTTTTAAAAGGATTCTTTATTAAATTTTTACTATTTTCATTTTACTTTAAATAAACTGTAATGTCAATACAGTTTATTATAATACTAAATTTTTTAATTTGGCTTATTTATGTGATTAAATCACATATCTTTCTATATAAATATTGTATTATAAATTATATAAACAGTATAAATTATATACTAGTTTATCTTAAGAAGTAAATACCAAGGCTATCAAATATTTATCAGCATAAATGTAAAACCACATGGTATACTAAATAAAAGCAAATTATAAGGAGGATATTAAAATGAAAATAACTTTTGATAACGAAACTAAAGATGCACTTTTAGAAAATTTAAGCAAACAAGGCAAATCTGTTGTTAGACTAGCTATTGCAGGTTTTGGTTGAGGCGGCCCTAACCTAAGCGTTGTTCTGGATGAACAAAAATCAAATGATACTGTAGAAACTGTTAATGGAATAACTTTTGCAGTTGATAAAGATGAAGAATATATTTTTGAAGATTGTATTGTTTCTTACAAAAAAACTTTCTTTGGAAAAACTTTTAGAGTAATATCTAAAGCTATAGGTGAAAGCTCTTGTAGCTAAAATACTAAAAAATAATGCACTCTTTAAAATAAAGAGTGCATTATTTTTTTAATATGTTAATCCCAATGACTAAAAACTCTATTTATTTGAAGTACTTACTTATTTCCTCTATTGAACTATTTAACACTGCTGCTATATTTTCTAATTCCTTAGAATTATTTAGATTTTCATAAGATATGGTTGAAGTTTCTTCCGAACTTGCCATGGTTTCTTGGGCTATACCTGATAGATTTGTAATGTTATCATGAATTTTTTCACTGCTATCTAAAATTGCAGATACCTTAGTAACCACACCTATCATTTCCTCTTTTACTGTAGATACATTTTTCTGAATAGTTGAAAATGCTTTATTTGTATCTTTAACCAATTGTTGTTGTTCATCATTAGCATGAACTAATTCTTCTACCTCTAAAACTGATACATTAGTATCTTCTTCTAGAGACTTCAGTATATTTCCTATCTCTAGTGAGTTATTTTTACTCTCAGCTGCTAATTTCTTTATTTCATCTGCTACCACAGCAAATCCTTTTCCACTTTCACCAACCCTAGCTGCTTCAATTGCAGCATTTAATGCTAGAAGATTAGTTTGCTCTGAAATAGATGATATAACATTAGTTATTTCCGCAATATTAGATGATTTTTCAGCTAGTTCCTTCATAATGTCACTAACCTTTTTATTTTTGCTCATAATATATTCACTTTTCTTAGATAATTCATGAACAATTTTTATTCCATTGTCTATTACCTCATCAGCTTCCTCAGAGGATTGTTTAACAATAGTAGTTACTTCTTCAGTCTCTGTTATTTCATGCTTTATATTATTTACTAAATTAGTCTGACTCTCAATTTCTTTGCTAGTATTAGTTGCCCCTATTGCTATTTCATCTATAGATGAATTTACAATTTCTGTACTTTGACCTATTAAAGAAACAATTCCTCTAAGCTCATTAGATTTTTCTTTAACTACAGTATATACATTGGATAAATCTATTAACATCTTTTGTTGTATCTTACTATTTTCATTTAATTCTTCTACATTTTTATTTATATCTTTATTCATTTTAGAAATAAATTGTGTAACTATTACAAGTGTTGGCAAAAACATTATAGTAGTACCTAAAATCCCACTTAACTCAGCGCTATTTCCTAACTTCACCTGCATATATGCATATATTAGTATAGATATTAAATTTATTCCACCAACAGTAGTTATTAATTTTAAATCCAAGTATAAAACTAAACTTAGTATAAATGGAAATCCAGCTGCAAAAGCAGATGCACAGGATGATGTGAGTAATATATATGTATCTACTAATAAAAATCCTGTAGCCAAAACCCATCTCATTATGTTATTTGATGAGTTTTTCATATATAAGAATATGGCTATAACATAGGCTATAGCTGCTACTAATATATTATATATTGCAAATCCAATCCTTCTATCTCCCTTATAAACTTGTAGAACTGAACCTGCTACTGTAACAAACATAATACTTAGGAATACAATTAACATTAATTTATTTACTTTAGTAATATAATTGTTATAGTTCTCTTTATGTTCATTTTTCCCCATAATAATTCCCCCCATATTTTTACTCCATTGAATTATCGTACCATTGTATATACATCTTAATATATATTTTCAAAATAAAACCATAAAACAAACCACCTAAGTAATTCGCTTTATGGTTTTATATAAATAATTTAGTTTCTATCTTTTTTTCATAATCCGACCATGTATCATGTATTGTTTTATCTTTTACCTTTGATACCTTATTCATAGTAGCATCAATATAATCTGCATAATGTACTATAAAAGCCTCTTCTGTATTTGGCCCTTTAGGAGATCCATACTCCGGTTTTCCATGATGTTGAACAATACATCCTTTAATTCGACTTTTAAAGTCCTCACTATAAAATCCAGGATTATTTTTAAATGCTTCTTCTATCATAGTTATACCTATAACTATATGACCTTCCATTTCACCTCTAATGGTTGGTTTAAACCTTCCAATTGACGAATATTCATATACCTTTCCAATATCATGAAGTTTTGCTGCTAATATAGCAATTTCCTTATATCTACAATTATACCTATATGCAAGTTTTTTTGCCCAATAGGTTACATTAAGAGTGTGTTCTGCAAGCCCACCTATATATGTATGGTGTTCTAACCCTCCAATTCCTTGAGAAAAAATATTCATAAAATCCTTATTACCAAAAAAATATTTATCTAAAGACATAACCTCTTCACATTTAAATTGTTGAGTTGTCATTTCTTCTAATTCATCTAATATAAATTTTACATCTCTTTTTACAAAGTTCATAAAATCATTTAAATTATAACTAGATTTTGATAAATCTAGCTTCACTATACTATTATCTTTTATACTAACATTTACTACATCACCTATATTTAATACATTATTGCAATTATTTTTAGCTTTAAGCCTTAATTCGCCTGTAACATCTCCTAGAGTATATATTATCTCATCTTTATATACTTTTTTATCTTTAATCATAAGTAATAATTCTACTAAATCCTTATTAGTACTATTAGCTACTTGAATCAAATAGATTGATTTCATAACCTCATCTCCTTATAAAGTCATCTATTATGTATCTTTTCATAAGAAGACATTTTTATTCTTTGATCCATATAATATTTTACTTATATTTATCTCCAAATTCTTCAACTAATGTAGTAACTAGTTTCTTTATATTACTTGCATGAGCTACTAAAATCATAACTAATAAGAACATTAATATTCTTTCTTTATCTTCATTATTAAATTCATACTTTTCCAAGTGTCTTCTAATAATTTCTTCTAAATCCTTCTCTTCTCCACTAAAAAATAATTCTATATTTTTTTGCTGTAAATCACTAAATAATTTAAAGGTATCTTCCCATGAAAGAATATCATCCTCCCTATTATTTATATCATTAAAAGCTAATCTAAATACACTTTTTATTTCATCTGTGGTCAAAATTGGCCTCATATATCCTAGTAAAACTAATTGAACTAAATGAAGCTTAGTATATCCTCTTTTTTTCCCATCTTCTGGTTTAGAAATAACTTCACTCTTTATATAATTTTGGAGTATGCTATTAGTAAATTTATCGTGCTTAAACTTATCGTTAAGATAATCTTTAACTTGTGATAAAAATAAGTCATACTGTGGTAATTCATCATACTGTATTATACTTTTTTCAGTATTCTCACCTATCATCTCCGAAAATTTAGATACCACCTCTTGAAAAATAGTCCCACTATCTCTTTCTCTATCATTCATTTTCATCCCTCACTTTAATAACCTTTTTAAAATTTAACATATTCTCGTCTTAATACTAGTTAAATATATCATAATGTAAATTTTTGTACACTACTTCATATTAATTATAAAAGATAATGTGTATATTTACAAATATCTTATAAAATAAAAGTCGAATTATTTATTCATGGATTATGAAATTAATATAAATTATTCATTCAAATATAAGCACATATCAATATTATTAACAATAATCACATTTTACTAACATATTATTATAAATAATATCAACATCAGCTGTTGATTAATATATACATGTTAATTCCTATAATTCTACTAACTTTAGGTATCTTTATAAATTATCCACATTATCCACAGATAGCTTGTGCATAATATTTTTTATTTTCTGTCTAGACTACTGAATAATATGGCTTTAGCTCCTTCAAATTTTGATATTTTTTGTAGAATCAATTCAGAAACTAAGTAAAATAGTATTGAAAATAAGTATTTTTATGTTAAAATATTAAATTGTAAGTTAAATTATTCATATTTTCCTTATTATGTGATTAATAGTACTATAATAGATTATATATTAATGGCACATAATGTAATAAATATATTTTTTTTATCATTTTTTATTGACTTATGATTTTTCTTGTATTATAGTTATTATATGGTATTAAATATAATATCTGCTAACTAAATTTTATTTGATTACATAATCAAAAATATAGGAGGAATTTATTATGAAATCAACTGGTGTTGTAAGAAAAGTAGACGAGTTAGGGAGAATAGTTATCCCGGTAGAATTGAGAAGGACTTTAGATATTGACGTTAAGGATGCTCTTGAAATTTACGTAGATGGTGAGCAAGTTATATTAAAAAAATATGAACCTGCATGTATCTTCTGTGGAGATGCTCGTGATGTGGTTAACTATAAATCTAAAAACATCTGTCAAAAATGTCTAAATGAATTAAAGAATCAACAATAAATAATAAAAACGTTACTTATTTTTAAGTAACGTTTTTATTATTTATATCGTATATACTATATAAATCTATTTACCCAACCTAAAATAAAAGACCAGTAATTAAATTACTGATCTTATCTTAAGAAATTAATATCTTCTTGCCCCTATATAATCGTATCTACTCATAGGCGATATCTTTACAACCTCATTATCTTGAGGAGCATGAAGGTAAGAATTATTACCTACATATATACCAACATGGTATGCATATCCGCCTGAACCAAAGAATACCAAATCCCCAGGTTGAGGATTAGAAACTGGTGTTCCTGCGTTCATTTGATCCTGCGCTACTCTAGGAAGACTTATTCCATTGGCAGCATATACATATCTAGTTAAGCCTGAGCAATCAAAAGTATTAGGCCCGTTTCCACCCCATTGGTATGGAACTCCTAAAAATTTATACGCATAACCAACTATAGAGCTTCCTGAAGCATTTGGAGGTGCTATCACATTTGAGCCACCACTGCCTCCCCTACTAGGTCTATTAGTACTAGTATTACCATTACTAACATACTGCATTATTTGTCTCTCTGTCTCTCTTATTTGAGCTTCACTCTCTTTCACAGCTGCATCAAATAAGTCTCTATTAGCCTCCGCTTTAGCTAAAGCCTTTTTATGTTCTGCTCTTTTTTCTTCCAATTGAGCTAATTTTTTATTATTTTCTTCTTGTAATGCATCTAGCTTTACTTTTTCATCTTGAACTACTTTTTTCTGTTTTTCAATAGTTTCTATTTTTTCATTTAAACTACTAACAATTTCTTTATCAGAGTTTATCATTATATTTATGTTATTTAATCTAGACATAAAATCTGATATACTATTTGAGTTTAAAAGCGCCTCAACATAACTACCCATACCATTAATGTACATCGCTTTCATTCTCTCACTAAATTTTTCATTTTGCTCTTTTATATCACTTTCAGTAGCTTGTACCTTCTTGTTGCTCTCTTCAATTTTGCCTTCTGCTTCAAGAATTTCAGCATTCAACTCTTCTATATCTATAGATATATCTTCCATCTGAGAATTTACTGACTGTATTGAAGCTTCTATCTCATCGACTTGCTCTTGAGCACTTTTATAGTTGTTTTTGTTTTCTTCCAACTTTTGCTCATATGTTGATCTATCACTGTTTGGATCTGCAAACGCACTAGTTCCAACACAAGAAATAGACAATGCTAAAGCAAGTACTAATGATATACTCTTCTTATTCAAAAAAATTCCCTCCCCCTCATTTATAAATCTCATTTACCATTATAACACTATAATGATTGTTATCTCAAGTAATTTAGGAAAAAAATGAGATAACCATCTATTTTTTAATAGATATACAGTAAATATATTCAATATAAATTATCATATTCCTTCTAATTTGAAAAATTTTTCAAACTGCTTTTGTTTATATATCAATTCCAAACTTATATACCTCTGATTTGTGTAGGTTTCTTTCCTTTGCAACTTTTTTTATTGCTTCTTTTTTATTTAATCCTTGATTTATATAATCTTTTATATGCTCCTCAATACTCATATCTACCCACTTAGACTTCATTTCTTCCATAATCTCAGTCTTACTTTTTCCTTCTAACACTAGTACATATTCACCCTTAGGCTTATTTTCTTTATAATGGTCTATACACTCTTCTAATGTTCCCCTTAATATAGTTTCATGAAGCTTTGTAAGCTCCTTACATATTGCAATATTTCTATTACCTAAGTTATCTTTTAAGAAATTTAAAGTAGATTCTAATCTATGTGGAGCCTCATAGAATATTAAAGTTTCTTGCCTATCTGCTAACCCCTCTATAATCTCTTTTCTATCCTTATTCTCTCTAGATAAGAATCCTATAAATAAAAATTTATCTGTATTTAGTCCAGAATAAACTAGCGCAGTAGTAATTGCTGTTGCTCCAGGATACACTTCAAATTCTATATTTTCTTCAATACATCTTTTCACTATAATAGCACCTGGATCTGAAATTCCTGGAGTGCCTGCATCACTTATTATAGCTATATTTTTGCCTTCTATTAATCTATTTATTATATCCTCACTTTTCCCATTCTCATTATGTTTATGATAACTTATCAATGTTTTTCTTATGTTAAAATGATTTAAAAGCTTTAAACTCTGTCTTGTATCTTCACATGCAATTATATCTACACTTTTTAAAGTTTCAAGGGCCCTAAGAGTTATATCTTTTAGATTTCCTATTGGAGTTGGTATTAAATATAATTTACCACTCACTTTTACTCACCTCTTCTATTTTTTGTCTTATTAATCTAACCATTGTGAATTATACACTGCTTTAATTTCCTCTGAATAAGAATCATCCTCCATATGTACATATAATGGATCTTCTATTTTTAAGAATGTCCCCCCATCCCTTTGTCCTTCTACTAATAATATATTAGGTGCCTTTCCTGGTTTAGGATGAATAAATCTTATTCTCTTTGGTTCTATTTTATACTTTCTCATAAGAGTAAATATGTCTACTATTCTATCTGGTCTATGTACCATAAAAAACTTACCATTATCCTTTAGTAACGTCCTAGCTGCCACTATAACATCTTCTAATGTGCAGCATACCTCATGTCTAGCAATGGCATTCTTATCACTGTCATTGAGTATTCCAGAGCTATATACCTTATACGGTGGATTTACAGTAACTATATCTACTCTACCTAATGATTTTAAAAGTTCCTTATCCTTTAAATCCCCTTCTATGAACTTAATCTCATCACTAAAATTATTATACATAGCAGTTCTATTTGCCATTTCAGCAAACTCTCCTTGTATCTCTATACCCTTTATTACTCCACATTGACTCTTACCTTTAATTATAAATGGAATTATTCCTGTTCCACTACATAAGTCAATAACAGTTGCATTTTTTTTTACCTTAGAAAAATTGGCTAAAAGTACTGCATCAACTCCAAATCTAAATCCCTCTTTTTTTTGTATGATATGAATACCCTTTAATTGTAAGTCATCTAACGTTTCATCTATGTTTATTAAACTCATAATATAAAATTCCTTTCTAATACCCAGATTACACATATCTTATTATATAATAAGTTGCTATGTTTTTCATCTTATCCATAATATCTATAAAATAACTACTAATTATCCAAAAATTTATTCTTAAAATTACAAAATCCCCTTGAGTAGTTATAAATATTTAACTACTCAAGGGGAAACCTTTTTATTTTTACATACTATAATATAGGGGGATGCAATATGTTTTTTCTAGTATTTTATAAATAATATATACTAAATAAAACATATTGCATTTAGGGTTTATATTTATGATTTAATTTGTCATTTATCCGATGACTACCAGCTCTAATACGCCCATCTTTTTCAAAGTGGGAGTAAAGAGCTGCTANNGTGAGAGTAAAGAGCTGCTACGCCCCTGGATAACGATTTCTAGAGCTTCAAAGAAGCTAAGAACTCTGTTAATATTATTACCAATATCAATAGGAATATACAATTATATTTAACTTATTACTTAAGTAGCAGTAATAACTAATGGTTTAATTTAATATAATACAATAATCATTCAGTATAATCAATTAAGAAAGGTTTGCATTCATTATGGAAATATTATTTTACCCCTTTTCATCAATAGATTTTCAATCAAGTACTTCTATATTGTTAGATGCATCATTTTTGTTAAGTTTAGTTTATGATGATGATATAAAACATACTGAATGTATAGAAGTATTCAGAATATTACTCAATAACCAGTGCAAACTTTTAGTTACAAATATAATTTCTGCTGAAGTTTTAAATCAAATTATGTATAAAATATTTATGATAGATATACGTCACAAAATTGATAAAGAAAGCGCCTTTAATTCTCAAACAAATATAAAACAAATTATATCATCTTTTAGTAAATATGACAGAAAAATTATAAAGGATAAAAGAATAGATAAGCTAAGAGAAATTCCCTATAAAAAGTATTTTGATAACCTATCTAAAAACAGTTCTAAAAGAGATCTACTAAGTATTTATTATAAAACTGCTGTAACCATGCACAATCAACTCGAAAATACCGTTAAATACGAATATGTTGAAATAAATAAGCTCTGTATGAGTAAGACTAAAGAAATAATGATTAAAAACCTATTGTCTATAAATGATGCTACACATATAGCTACTTGTATATGTCATAATATACATTATTTATTAACTCTAGATAGTGACTTTGTTTATGCCAATTGCGATTCTGTTAAAATATTAAAAATATAGCCATGTAGTATTTCTACATGGCTATATTTCAGATATCTCCTTGATCTAAAGTTAATTTTTTCATATATTACTTATTAGGTATACATAAAGTATCTTCAACTTTTATTGTATCCTCATTTAGGTTATTATGTGCTTTAATTAATTCAATTCCATCCATTATATCCATATTGGATAAATACTCCTTAGATATACTAAATAATGTATCGCCTGATTTAACAACATACTTAATGTGATCAGTATGTTCTGATGCATTAGCTGAAGCTACCTCTTCTGATTTTGGGTCTGATTTTTTTTCTCCTGTTACCAATGAAGTTTCATAAGATATAATAAGTTTTTGTCCTGATGAAATAATATCATCTTTATTCATATTATTCCTTGTTAATATTTCTGCTACTACTTCATTTGGGTCAGAGCTTGGCATGTAAGTTCTAGCTATACTATAAAGTGTATCATTAGCTTTTACTGTATAGTATCCTTCTTTTACTTCTTCCATACCTGTATCTTTTTTATCTTCTTGTTCTAGTGTAGTTTTATCATTGACCTTTGTGCTATCAGTATTCTCTTTATTTTCATTTATAGCTTCATTAGTCTTTGAGTCAGTGGTTGTAGCTGGTTTGTTACTAGTTTCTTTATTTTGATCTTTATTCCCTATATAGCTTACAGAAAAAAATATTCCACCCAAAACAATTGCACAGCTTATAGCTATTATTATTTGTTTTTTAAATTTCATAATTAACACCTCTCTATATTTTAATACTACTATTTAAATAATTAACAAATTTATATAAAATATACATGTTTAATTAATTTTGTTTATTTTTATGCAAAAAAATCCTTGTAGCTTTATATCTACAAGGATTCTGAATAATTATATAACTGTGTAACCACTATTCTCTATGGATTCAATTATATCATCTATGTTTATAAAATAATTGTCATAAACAATTTCTACTTCTTTTTTAGCTTTGTGTATTCCACAGGCTATAACCCCTTCATTGGCGGATATGGCATTCTTAACTCTTGTAACATCTTTACTTGTAACCATATCACAAACTTTAAGTGTGGTCTTCATATCCTTCCTCCTAATTTTCTTTAAATAGCTCTTTAATTAGTGTAGGGTCTTCAGCTTGATTTTCTAATTCCTTTAAATCAATTTCATTAATTATATCTTCATAGCTACCAGATATTAATGTTAAATCATTTATACTAACTACTTTAATATCATCTTCACCATCTTTTATGTTTACTTTTACTTTTACCGCCTCTTTAACTACACTATTAGAAACTACTTCTCCTTTTCCATAGCATGTATCTACTATAGAACCTACCTTAGGTAATCTTTTTCTTATCCCTTCATATGTTTCTTGCTCATAATTTAAACAACACATAAGTCTTCCACATATTCCTGATATTTTAGTAGGGTTTAAAGATAGGTTTTGTTCCTTTGCCATTTTTATTGATACTGGGGCAAATTCACCTAAAAATGTAGAGCAACATAAACTTCTTCCACAAGGTCCAAGACCTCCAGTCATCTTAGCTTCATCCCTAACACCAATTTGTCTTAATTCTATTCTAGTTCTAAAAATTGATGCCAGATCCTTAACTAATTCCCTGAAATCTACTCTACCATCTGCTGTAAAATAGAATATTACTTTATTATTGTCAAAAGTATATTCTACATCTATAAGCTTCATAGTCAAATCATGAGCCTTTATTTTCTCAAGACATATCTTAAAAGCTTCTTCTTCCTTTTCTTTATTAATTTTATTTGCATTTATATCGTCCTCTAAAGCTTTTCTTATTACATTCTTTAAAGGAGCTACAATTTCACCTTCTCTGAGTTCTTTCATGCCAACTACACACTCACCAAACTCAATTCCTCTTGCGGTTTCAACAACTACAAAGTCACCTTTTTTTATATCCAAATCACCAGGATTAAAATAATATATTTTACCTGCCTTTTTAAATCTTACTCCTATTACTGTTATCATATTTAAACCGTTGCCAAAACATTATAGAAATCTATAAAGCTTGTTTAATTCCCTGTTCAATGTGTCCGATTTTGCTATAAAGCTACTTTCGTTTGCTATAACACTCCCAGGGCTTAAATTCCCATACAACGCATGGTACATATTAGTAGTATCTTTTAAGTGATTAGCCTACTAATTCATATCTTGATAGATTGATACTTGCGTTATAATCCCTATCTATAACTAAGCCACATTCTTCACAGATATATGTCCTTTCAGATAATGAAAGCTTTGGTTTTACATGACCACACTTACTACAAGTCTTTGATGATGGATACCATTTATCAGCTTCAATAAACTCAATTCCATTGAACTCACATTTGTATTGCATTTGTTTTTTAAACTCATATAAACATTGTTTTGAAATTGCTTTTGATAAATGCTTATTCTTCATCATGCCTTTAATATTAAGTGTTTCCATAACAACTCTTGATGGCTTGGTTTTCACTATCTTATTCGTTGCTTGGTGATTATAATTACTTCTTATATTGGCTAATTTTCTATGAAGTAATCTAATCTGCTTTTCGATTTTTATAATATTACTTGTTTTAACAAACTTACTCCCTTCTTTATTTTTTAGGTATTTACGAGATACTCTACGTTGTAATCTACGTAGCCTTTTTTCAAGTTGCTTTACAACTCTTGTTTTATTAATATTTTTAAAAGTCATTCCATTGGAGCATATAGCTAAATCTTTTATGCCCAAATCAATTCCTATGCTTTCAGTAGTTAATGCTACTATTGGGTTTTCTTTTTCTATACCAACTGCTATAAACCAATACTTTCCGTCAAAACTTATTCTTGGATTAGTATATTTACAATTTATAGGTATTGAGTTTTTCTTTATAGTAACCCAACCTACTTTTTCAATTAATACTGAACTTTCTTTAACTTTGAGCTTTGATGTATCGTTATAGAAAGACGGTTTAGATTTTCTTCGACTCTTGAATCGTGGTTTATCAGCTAACCCTTTGAAAAACTTTTTATAAGCTTCACAACCATCTTTAACAGCTTGTTTAGCCACATTGTTAGATACTTCATTAAGCCAATTAAGTTCTGTTTTCTTTAAGATAGTTAATTCTTTTCTTAAATCATTATCAGATATGAATTTACCACCATTTTTACGCGTGCCCTTTAGGGTATAGTTTTCTTCTTGTCTTGCTAAAGTCCAATTATAAATAAATCTTGCAGTACCAACTGATTGCCATAATTTCTGTTCATGCTCTTTAGTTGGATACAATCTAACTTTCTTCCCCAGTATCACTCTCTAACAACTCCTTAATCATTTTTTTAGCTTTATTGGCTCTCTTGCCTTGAAGTCTACAACTAAAAACTGATTAAGTTGCTCTTGTGAATAGTATCTATACACTGTTGGAGCAACATGATGTGGTTTTAATATGTCTTTTTTATCTCACCCTCTTAATGTTTGAGAGTTTTTACTTATTAGTTTTGAAAACTCCCCAATAGAATAGTATTTCATATAATCACCTCTTGAATTTATTACAACATAATCATTATATAAAATCAAAAATATTATATAAACTTCTATAGAGTTTTATTGACTGTTGCTATACCTCCTGCATTCTCAAAACCATCGTTATAAATGCCAATGACGAGTTTACATTATTTTTTAAAGTTTTTCTTGTATCATCTACAACTTTAATCATACCATTTAATTTACTTAATGAAAATATATTAACTAAATCTTTAATATCGGATATTTTATCAATATTTATTATAAGCTCTTCATCTACAACTTCTTTATAAATAATTATGTCTCTTATTATAGTTATAATTACATCTAAAATTTCCTCTTCCATATTTCTATAATCATTAAAAAACTTTTCATATAATAAAGAGGTTTCATAATCTTTATCCTTAATTTTATATATAAGCTCAAAAATTGTATTTCTTATTAAATTAAAATCCTCATTTTCTATTAAACTCTCTGCTTTTCCTGGTATTCCTTTTGCAAAAGAAATAGCCACTAATAGCTTGTTTTCTTCAATTTCTGTATATCTATTCTTAAGAAATAAAATCATCTCTTGATTTGATAGTGGTTTTAGTTTATGTATGCCACACCTGGATTTAATTGTATCCAACATACCTTCTAATTCTTCACACAAAATAAATATATAAACATTAGCCGGTGGTTCTTCTATAGTCTTTAAAAATGCATTCTGTGCTTGAAATGTAATTTTATCACCGTTGTCTATGATAATAACCTTTTTATCTCTTTCAAAAGGTTTCTTATTACATTCTTCTATAATACTCCTAATAGTATTCACTCCTATTGATGCTTTTCCCTTATCTAAAGACCAATTAATTATATCTACATGTTCTCTTACTTTATCTATTCCTAAGAGCCTTGATGCTATAAATTTAGCTAAAACACTTTTCCCTATACCTTTTTCTCCAACTAGTATATGAGCATGAGTAAATTTATTATTATTAATTGCTTCAATTAAGCTATTTTTTATATTTTCATGACCTATCATACTCATTTGCTCCTTCCTATATAATAAATAATGTACAATAAGTTTAACCTATTGTACATTATTTTACTTAAATATATTATACTCTTAAAAACTTATCTACATCAACAACAAATATAGTAGCACCACCTATATTTACCTCTACAGGATATGGAACATATACCCCTGTAGATCCAGCAACCGGAGAAGGTGATGATATAAGTTGTTTTCTAACTTTGCAGATTTCTTCTATATATCCTAAAACAGTATCAACTTTCTCTACCTCTACACCTATCATTAATGTGGTATTTCCAGCTTTTAAAAATCCACCTGTAGTTGCAAGCTTTGTAACCCTTAACCCATTCTCTGTTAAGATATCGATTAAATCCATAGCATCGTCATCTTGAACTATCGCAATTATTAATTTCATATAATACCCCTCCTAAATATTTATTTATGCTCTATATAGGATTCAACTCTATTTACTATATCCCTATGAATATTTTCTATAGAGTCATCTCCATTTATTAATTCTATTTTATCATAAATACTACTAATTTTTGAATATCCTTCAAAAACTTTTTTATGAAAATCCATACCAACATTCTCGAGTCTATCTAATTCCCGTTGATTTTTCTTTCTTTCAATTCCTTTATCATATGGAATACTTATCATAAATACTAAATCCGCTTCAAGTCCACCTAAAGCACAATCATTTATAGATTTGACAGTGTCTATTCCCAAATCTCTAGCAATTCCTTGATAAACTATAGATGAATATACAAATCTATCACATAAGACTACCTTCCCTTGAGCAATCGCAGGCTTTATTACTTCTTTTATAAGTTGAGCCCTCGCCGCAGCATATAGTAAAGCCTCACACATGTTATCCATTTCTTGGTTACCATTATCTAAAATTACCGCCCTAATTTTTTCACTAATTTTAGTTCCTCCTGGTTCTCTCGTTCTTATAACTTCAATACCCTTATCCACAAAATATTTCTCTAATAATTCTATTTGTGTAGATTTTCCACTACCATCTGGACCTTCTAATGCTATTAATAACCCTTTATTCAAAAAACTTACCTCCCAACTTATCTTTTCCTATAGTTTCTTTGCTACTTTATTATAATTAAGTTATTTTCCTTCACTCCTAATAATGTAACATTTTTATCTATATAATATCCTATTATATCAATAATATCTTTTGTAATAATCTCTCCTGGCATTATTAGTGGTACCCCAGGTGGATATGGGACAATGGCTTGTCCGCACACTTTATTAATGGAATCCTTAATACTACACTCAACTTTTTTCATATTTAGAGTTTCCCATGGTAATTTATCTATTAATGGAATTTCATACTGCATAGGCTTTACATATTGATCTATTAAAGTATCCTTATTGCACTCTTTTAGTATTCTATAAAGTTTATCAAAATCATCTCTGGTGTTTGAAGTAGCAAAAATTAATACTACATTTCTTGAGTCACTCATTTCACATTGAATCTTATTAACTTTTAAATAATCTAGTAATAGATGTCCACTAAATCCTTTAGGTACATTTATAACATATCTAGTTTTATCTATATATACCTTATTTCTAGTTGATGAACCTTTCTTAATTATATCATGCTCATCTATTATATGATAAAAACCAATGTCATTTATTTTTTTTCTATATTCCTCACATAAATTAATTAATATACTGTAATCCTTACTTCCATACTTCTGTAAATAATATCTACTATAATCCATACTGGCAAGAAATACATATGAAGGACTAGTTGTCAAAAACACGCTAGTATAGAAGTTAACCTCATCTAAAAGCTCATCACAATTAACGTGTAAAAACGATGTTTGTGTTAAGCTTGGTAATGTTTTATGAGCACTTTGAACAACCATATCGCAACCTAGCTTAAGCGGATTATCCGGCAATTCATCTATAACTCCAAAATGTGCTCCATGAGCACAATCTATTAATACCTTCATATTATATTTCTTTGCTTCTTTTACTATTTCCTCTAACTCTGTACATATGCCATAATAATTAGGGTATGTTAATAATATTCCCTTAGCATCTTGATTTTCCTTTATTAATTTAAATAGATGCTTTTTATCAATAGAAAAAGGAGCATCATATTTTTCACTTATCTCATTCATAACATATATAGGCTTTAACTTACGTAATATTATACTATTGAATACTGATCTATGACAGTTTCTTTCTACGATTATTTTATCGCCTTCTTTAAATGTAGCAAATATCATAATCATGTTTCCTGATGTACTTCCATTAACTAAAAAATAAGATTTTTTACTCCCATAGTAATTAGCAAGTTGTTCTTGTCCTTCTTTTATTATGCCCGTAGGATTATGAAGATTATCTAAACCCTCTACCTCAGTAATATCAAATTTAATGAAATTATCTACTAAAATCTTTCCTTCTTTTGTATCTTCATATGCTTTTCCCATTTTATGCCCAGGCATAGCAAAATAGCTATTTTCTTCTTTTTTATATTTCAATAGTGCGTCTACTATCGGTAATCTTGGCACTTATCATTCACTCCTCTTGGTATAAGTTGAACTATATTCTTTTTAATACAGTTCTTATAAAATTCATAAAAATCTGTACTAGTTTCTATTGTTAATAATCTTCTTTCACAGTTCTCACAAATTCTTCGTCCATATATAAGTATACCATTATCTAGAGGCTTTCTGCATATAATACATTCCTTATTCATATTTTTCCCCCTCAAAATTTATCCAATAGAACTTGTTAGTCTATTATTATATCGTCTTTGAATAAGTCAACTTAGTTAAAATAGAGTAATCCTCCTAAGTTTTATCCATGTTAAGACTGTCTTAATTATCGCCCCTTATAATATATTTTATTCATGAAATTCTTTTTTTTATTTTGTCCAAAAAAAAAATTTCATCTTATAATTCATACTTTTTCTACTTTAAATAACATCAAGTATACTGTTAATAAATTAATAAACCCATATACCTATTAATCTACATAAATTGTCTAATTTCCTTGTATTTACAAATACTTTTAATAAAAAATTTATTACAAATATATATACTATTAAAGTACTATTTATCTATAAATTTGTTACTGGATAATATAAAGATATGTGCACATACTAATTACATAAGGGCAGATATTGATAATATTAGTATCTATAAAATTGTAGGGAGGGTTACATTTGAAACAAAATGTTCTAAGTTTTTTATCTACTATAAAATCTGAAATTCTAGATATTAATAAATTTTTATATGAAAATAGTGAAAACTGTTTTAATGAATATAAATCATCAGATTACATTATAAAACTATTACAAAAATATAATTTTAATATTGAAAAAAACTTCATAGATATTCCAACTGCATTTCGTGCCAGAATTGGACACAATCATCCTGAGATATGTTTTATATGTAAATATAGTAGCGGAAGTGATGATGGTCATATCTTTGGTAATAATGCTAATGCTACTATGTCTTTAGGTGCAGCCATAGGGTTATCTTCTGTCATTGACAAAATAGGAGGTTCTATTCTAGTAATCGGATGTCCAGGGAAATACTCTAATGGTTCAGAAATTATAATGACCAAAGAAAATGTGTTTGAAAATTGTAGTGTAATTTTTGCTCCTCATGTGGATAATATAACATCTATTAATAATACTTCACAAGCATGCACAACCTTACAGCTTGATTACAATAATTTACTTGTTTCTAATGATAATGCTAACCAAAGTTCATTAGATGTTTGTCTACATACAGTACACTTTATAAACGAGTTAGTTAAAAACATCTCAAAAGAATGTTATATGGATCACTTAAACCTTACTTGTGATAATGCATTAATTGAATATCCTTCATCTGCTAAGGTTAAATTTGAAATTAAATCAAAAGATCATAAGTTATGTCACAAAATCGAAGAAAATATACGAAACTATATTAAATGCATAGAAGATATTATAAATATAGATTGCTCTATTAAGTTAATTGAGCTTCCTTGTAAAGAACTTTTAGATAATAAAGTAGTAAATAAATTATTTGAAAATAACTTAAAAGAAACCGGATTAATTGAAATGAACTACGGAAAAAAAATGCTATATCCCTTAGGCATTGGTACTGTAAGTCATACTACGCCTACTATATATCCGTCTATATCAATAGTAAATAATCCATCAATTCATTGTCCATCAAAACAGTTTATGGATTTAACATTAACAGAATATGCTCAATGTAATATATGGAAGGCTATTGAAGCCTTAATTTTAACTTCTATAGATTTAATTGAACGAAAAGATTTAATCTATGAAAGCACTACCTCTCTCTCTAAAAACATTTCTAAACCTTTATAATTGAATAAAAGTAAATTCTGATGTACCATACTATATAAGAATTTGCATACCAAATCTAATAATTATACTCTATAATTTAATACATAAAATAAAAAGACTTGTAAACAATATGTTTACAAGTCTTTTTGGAGGCGCCACCCAGATTTGAACTGGGGATAAAGGCTTTGCAGGCCTCTGCCTTACCACTTGGCTATAGCGCCAAACTGGTGGCTCGAGCAGGAATCGAACCAGCGACACGAGGATTTTCAGTCCTCTGCTCTACCGACTGAGCTATCGAGCCACATCTGACCTGGCAACAACCTACCCT
>NZ_DJBA01000071.1:0-5609 GCF_002435615.1 Clostridium sp. UBA5988
TTAATTTTCTTGTAAAGTGGTGGATTAAAGAATAGTAACTATGAAAAATAAACAAACTATATATAAAATAAGATTAGGAGTGATAAATATGAATAAAATGCTTAACCTAAAACGCTGGGCTTTACTTGGAGCTACCACTGATACTACAAGATTTGGATACAAAATTTTTAGAGAATTAGAGGATAGAGGATACACTGTTTATGGAATAAATCCTAAATATGATTCTATAGATGGAATAAAGTTATATAAATCTATAGAAGAGTTACCAGAATTAATAGATGGAATAAATGTAATAGTTAATCCTAAAATTACTTTAGAAGCTCTTCCAAAAATAAAAGCAAAAGGAATCAAAAATGTATGGTTCCAACCAGGTTCTTTTAATGAAGAAGTTATAGAAGAAGCTAAAAAATTAGGTTTTAACATAGAACTAGAAGACTGTATGCATGTAGAATTATTGAAATTATAGTCCTTGTTTCCTATAGAAAATGTTAAAAACAAATGTGTAATCATGGATTAGAAAGATCTAACTAATAAATAAACAATAAATAAACTCCAATCTCATTTTTAAATTTGGGTTGGAGTTTTTGTATGACCAATACTCATGAGGAATATAATGACATTATTGTATGCAATTAAAACGATACTAGTTAAAACATAAGTGGTATGAGATAATAGGGAGGCATTATAATTTCATGTAATAGTATTAAAAATAAACTTTAGGAGGGGATATAACAATGGAAGGATTTTTTAACTCCATAAATAAAATATTTGAATTTATAGTACCAGTGGCAGACTTTTTATGGGATTTTCCAACTAATTTTCAATGGTATTCTAACATTCCTATAATAGGAAAGTTTTCTTTAGCTATCTTACTTTTAGTAGGATCAGGTATTTATTTCACATTTAAAATGGGCTTTGTTCAATGTACTAAGTTTAAAAAAGGGATTAAAATACTTGTAGAGAAGAAATCTCATGAAGCAGGAATTAGCCCTTTAGCATCATTTCTACTAAGTTCAGCCATGAGAATAGGACCTGGAAATATAGTAGGGGTTACAGGAGCAATTAGTGTAGGAGGACCAGGAGCTATATTTTGGATGTGGGTTTCTGCATTCTTTGGAATGGCTACAGCCTTTGTAGAAGCAGTTTTAGCTCAAATTTTTAAAGAGAAAAAGGATGATGAGTTTGTTGGAGGACTACCTTTTTATGGGATGAAGATTTTAGGGAATAAAAGAACAATAGGAATAGTACTAGCTGTTTTATTTATTGTATATGCAATGTTCTGTATACCAGCTCAAACCTTTAATATTGTAACTAGTTTAAGTTCAGTAGTAGAAACAATTACAGGAACAGTTTATGAAAGACAGTCCTTATTGTATTATACAATCGTAATACTCTTAATACTTTCAGTAGTTGTTATTGTATTTAAAGGAATAAATGGTGTTACCAAGGTTACAGATAAGTTAGTGCCTATAATGGCTATAATTTATGTAGGAATAACATTAGTAATAATTATATTTAACTTAGATAAAGTTCCTTTATTTTTTACTGCCGTATTTGCTGGAGCCTTTAAACCACAAGCCATCTTTGGTGGGGCCTTTGGTGTTGCACTTGCTCAAGGAATAAAAAGAGGTCTTATGTCAAATGAAGCTGGACAAGGTACTATAACTATGGCTGCAGCTACTGCAGACACTGACCATCCAGTAGAGCAAGGATTAGTACAAGCTCTAGGAGTATTTTTAGATACTATGGTAATTGCCACAATGACAGGAATAGTTGTAGTTATGGCAAGTCTTTGGGCAGCTGAATCAGGAGTGGCTTGGGAGAGTATAAAAGGTTCTAAGCTAACAGTTTATTTAACCTCTGTACAATACTTAATTCCAGGTACAGCCTTTGACTCAATTGCTACTATAATAATATCCTTATGCTATGGATTATTTGCATTTACAACCTTACTTGGAATGATTCTATTTGCAGAGATATCAGGAAACTTTATATCAAAAAGTAAGAAATGTATTAATACAATAAGAAGTTTAGGTGCCTTTATATTTGTTCCTTTTGGTTGTTTAACAGTTTTATCAGGACTAGAACTAGGGAACCTATGGTATATATCTGACTTAGTAAACATACTAGTTGTATATGCCAATGTGCCTATATTATTATTAGGATGTAAAATTGTATTTAAAGCTTTAGATAATTATAATAGCACGAAAGGTGCAAAGTTTAACTCTCTAGACATAGGAATTGAAACTCCTTGCTGGGGAAACTATGAAACTCATAATTATAAAGAAGAGAAAGAAGTATCTATGTAAATATTTAAATTATATAAAAAAATAGGATAATAATGTATACTAAAATATTACCCATATGATATAATAAATTATACAAGAAAAAATGGAGGAAACAACTGTGAGATATCTTAATATAAAAAAAGGATATACCCCAATGAGCAGCAGTTCTATGACTAAAACTGCAATATTGAAAACTAAGGGGTTACTATATCTTTTTTTAAGATGATTTTGCAGGAATAATAGTCCTTCAACTTCAAAAGTAACTCCAAGACTTTATTATAAGATTAAATTCTTAATAATAGAGTCTTTTATTATGCTAATAAACAGAGTTCTTAGCTTCTATGAAGCTTTACTAACAGAAATCATTAGGGGGAGTTACAATGAATAACATAAAAGAAAGTTTAAATATAAATAAAATTAATAAAGGGAAGAGCGTAGATTACTTAGATAGGATAAAGAAAAATATAAAAATTGATTATATGTATAAGTTTTTATCTTCCATAGATATAAGCTCTGCCATTTGGGTATTATATTTAGCTCATAAAGGCATGTCTCTTATAGAAATAGGACTTTTAGAATCAGTTCACCATATAACTAGTTTAATATGTGAAGTTCCTACAGGAGCTATTGCTGATATTGTTGGAAGAAAAAATACTATAATACTTGGAAGGATAATGTCCGCAATTGGGGCAATCTTAATGCTGTTTTGCAATAGTTTTTTAGGGTTCGCCATTGCCTTTGTAATATCCGCCGTATCTTATAATTTAAACTCAGGCTCAGAAGAAGCCTTGGTTTATGACTCCTTAAAGGTTACAGGAGAAGAGGAAAAATACCTAAAGATAAATGGAAATTTAAATTTTATAATTGAAGTAGCTCAAGGAATAGCTGTATTAGTTGGAGGAATATTATCAGATTACTCCTTTACATATAGCTATGGATTAGCATCCATTGTAAGTATATGTGCACTAGGAATTTCCTTTGGATTTAAAGAACCAGAATTTCATGAAGAAGCAAAGGAAAGAGTGACTATAGTAGGTCATTTTAAAAGCTGTTATGAAGTGATGAAATCTAATAAAAAAATTATACTAATAATGATGTTTTTTGAATTAATATTTATGACCGGCACAACTACTCATTTTTATACTCAACAGTATTTTAGTGAAATGGGATACTCTAGAAGTTTCATAGCAATAATCTATGTAATATCAAGTATAGGCTGTGCCATAGGAGCAAAGTTTGCCTATAAAGTAGAAAGAAAATTTAAAAAAGCTATGCTTTATATAGTTCCAATGTTAGGAGGAGTGTGGCTTATAGTTCTTATTAGCAGTAAGAATTTAATTGCTATCATAGGATTTATTATGTTTTCTGTAAGTATAAATATCCTATATCCTGTTAGCTCTGATTATATAAATAAGCTTATCCCATCAGCTCAAAGAGCAACCCTAATATCTGTTCAAAGTATATGCTTCAGTATATTTATGATTATGATATTTCCATTATTAGGGGTCATAGGACAAGTAACTTCATTAAGGGTAGCTTTTATGGTACTTGCAGTGATTCTTTTCATAATAAGCTTTGGGAGCAGAAGAGTTTTAAAGGGGAGTAATTGATAATAGGAAAAAGGGAATGCTTAAATTTAATATACAAGAGGATTTTATATTTAGGGAGGATATTTCATGAAAGAAAGGTTTAAAATAATTTAATAGTAAATATTCAAACTTCGTGGTACCCAAGTGCTAATGTAAAATTTTATAAAAAAGTAGGCTCTTTCTTTAAAAAAACAATTAAGGTACCTAAAATAGAGGGGGAGTTTAATGATGATCGCGTTATAAGAATGGACATTTCATGGGAAGATGATGATACTGCGGTAATAAGTGGATTTATTGTTAAAAGAAATAGGTATAAACTTGAAAAGATTAAGGAAAATTTTCCAGATAAATGTGACTATGAAACAATAGATAACAATCTATATTTAAAATTAGAATAATTAAGGAACTCCATAGAAGTTATTCTTTGTATAGTCAACTATATCAGGAGGTGATTTATATAGAATTTATTACAAAATTTTTTTTTGAAGTTCCAGCAGCTATAATTCTTTTAGTAATTAACATATTTTGTATAGTTGGTAGCTTAGTGGCATTCCCTTTGATACAAAAGAGTAGCATGTTAGAAAAAGAAAAAAAATTAGCTACTATTTTGGATACAGTATTTTTGATTTTAAATATGTTTGCCTTATTTGCATTGTTTGCAATAAGTATATTTTTTTCTACTTTTATTTTTGACTCTGTTTTAAAATAGTGTTGATAATATATTATAAGTATGTAATATATTTAATTTAAAAGTCCAGTGATTCGAAATCACTGGATTTTAGTTCGTAATAATTTAAGGTTGTAAACTTATTTTTTTATTTCTTCGCATACTAATTTTATAAAAGCATTCTCTTTATTTTTCTCAATTAATCCATCTAATTCTTCTTTTGATAAGTATCCTAGTTTTTCCATGGTTAAACCCTTCCCGCCATCATTACTATGAAATAAATATACTTCATCTCCTATATTAAATTTTCTAGCTCCATTAAAATAATAATTTGCTGATTTAAATATATTTTCTTCTATTTCTAAATTACTATATGCCCCACTAAACATTATTCTTATTTTATTTTCTTGTATATTTATTGATATATTAGTATCTTCTATCTTATCATCTGTTGGTCCATATGCCGTACCTAATAGAATCTCTTCCCTTACTTTTTCTTTATTATTATAAACTTCATATACTACCTTTAGTTCATAGTTTTTATCTCCAGGTAAGTTTTTTAAATCATATTTAAATGCTCTATTTCCAGTTAATGATAATATCTCCATTTGTTCATCCGTAAATTCTTTATGTTCAATTGTAAAATTTTCACTTTGAGTACACCCACTAATAATTAAGGCACTCAATACAATAATTAAAACCAATACTTTTTTCATCTTTTACCCCCAGTAATTTATATTTTTATTATATATTATATTTGTATTAAAATTCCATATTTTAAAATAATACATGAGTATTGGTTGGATATTTTAAATTTTAAATTCTTTTACTTTTGTATGTTGCAGAGTTGGTGAAATCAGTAAATGTTCTTCCACACTTTTTTCAAATGTTATTATCTAGTCATCTATAAATGCAATGTATTCAGAACCATACCCTGACATACACTAGTGATAAAATATAATCTATACAACGAATAAGAACTAATGTTTGTGTCTATAATTAGTGTATAGCTATAAAATATATTTAATTTGAGCTCTTTTTAATATATAATTTAATTATAAAGGA
>NZ_DJBA01000021.1:0-53148 GCF_002435615.1 Clostridium sp. UBA5988
ATTATCATAAATCGATCAGAGAAAAAATTTCATGAATAAAAGGTGTTGACTATTAAATTAAAATAGGATACTATGATAACAGTTAAATATGAATTTACAAATGCAACGAAAAGGGAAAGTAATTAGTATAAGTTATTACAGAGAGGGTTAATTTGCTGAGATAACCTATAATAAGTATTAGTGAAGTGCCCCTTGGAGCAGAAAAGCCGAAGCAAGTAGGTTTTTATGGGAACTCCCATTACAGAGTTAGGGTATGTAGTACCTAAAATGAGATAGATATTTTTATATCTAATAAGAGTGGAACCGCGGAAGTATACCTTCTGCCTCTGTATATTACAGGGGCAGAAGGTTTTTTGTTCTATAAGTTTATGGGTAAAATTAGTAGCTTATAGAATTTTGCTGGCCAGCAAAGAACAAATAAAATAAGGAAGCTCTACTAAAATGCTTATAAGTAAATTCAAAATTACTAAATAAAATAAAATAAAAAATAAAAGGAGATTTTAAAATGAATATAAATTTAATATTAGCAGTAATACTATCATTACTAGCAGTGTTTACCATATATGCAGTTGAAGAAAAGACTAATAAATTTACTTATACTACATTAACAGCACTGACTTTAGGAGTTATTTTAGGAGCAATATTTAAAGAAAACATTTTGTTTTTAGATATAGTTGGAAAAGGTTATATGTCTTTAATTAAAATGATAGTTGTACCTTTAGTTATGGTTTCACTAATTACAAGTATAGTTAGACTTAAGAATTTAGATACATTAAAATCTATAGGAATTAAAACGCTAGGAATTTTATTAGGAACTACAGGTATAGCAGCAGCTATAGGAATTGTAGTTGCTAAGGTATTTAACTTAGGACAAGGATTAACTTTTCCGGGAGCAGAAGAATTTGTAGCTAGAGAAATACCTACATTTACTCAAGTACTAGTGGACATGCTACCATCAAATCCAATAGCATCTATAGTAGATAATAGAATAATTCCCATAGTTATATTCTCACTATTTGTAGCGATAGCTTTAGTTACAGAAGATAATATAAATCCAACTAAAGCGAAACCTTTTAAAGATTTTGTGTTATCAGCTCATACTATAGTATCGAGAATAACTCAAATTGTATTAAAATTTATACCTTATGGAGTTTTTGCTTTAATTGCAAAGGCTGTAGCAAGCAACGGATTAGAGACTATTAAATCCTTAATATGGGTTATTGCGGCAGTTTATATAGCAGCTATACTTCAGTTTATAGTGGTTTATACTCCACTTATCGCCTTTGTAACGAAGAAAAATCCTTTAAAATTCTTCAAGGGAATCTTCCCAGCTCAAACAATGGCTTTTACAAGTCAAAGTAGCTATGGAACACTACCAGTAACTATAAAATCTTTAGTTGAAGGAGCTGGAGTATCTGAAAATATTGCTAGCTTTGTAGCACCTCTTGGATCAACTATAGGAATGAATGCTTGTGGAGGATTGTATCCAGCTATAGTAGCTATATTTGTTGCTAACGTATTTAACGTGGATATGACAATTTACTCATACGCTTTAATAGTCTTAACTACTATAGTATCATCAATAGGTATTGCAGGAGTTCCAGGTTCAGCAACTATGTCTACAACAGTAGTATTAGCAACATTAGGATTACCCATAGAAGGTATGGCAATGATAATTGCCGTTGATTCTATAATTGATATGATGAGAACAGCAACTAATGTTACAGGCTCTGCAGTTGCAGCTTTAGTAGTAGATGAAACAGAAAAGAGAAAAGCTGCCAAGAAGAACAAATAATAAATGAATATATTATAACAATATTTAAATACATTTTAACAGTGAGTTAAATTCTGAAAACAAATAATAATAAATTCAAAATAACTTCATCCTAAAGATAATTAGCTTTAGGATGAAGTTTTTTATATGCAACTTAGGATAGGATTTATGCAGCTTAGAAGGATATGATTGTCTTAATAAATTTTAAAGAATATACTTAAACTATAGATTATAGATAATTTGAATTTTTTAAATGGTTAAAGAAATTGAATAGAAAGGAAGGCGTTAAATGAAGATTATAATAAATGAAGTTAAAGATATTGAAGATGTAGAAATAGTAATTAACTGCAAAACAATAGATGAAAATGTGACAAGAATTATATCTAAACTTAAAGCCTTAGAAGAAAAAATAACAGGGAATAAGGATGGAAAGATATTTATTCTAGATACAAATGAGATATTTTACTTTGAGTCAGTTGATAAGAAAACCTTTATTTATATGGATAAGGAGGTTTTTCAGACACATTTAAGACTCTATGAATTAGAAGAAAGACTTAAAAATACAGATTTTTTTAGAGCTTCTAAATCTACTATTATAAATCTGCGGAAGGTAAAAAATATAGTCCCTATGTTTGGAGGACGAATAGAGATACTTCTAGATAATGATGAAAAATTAGTAGTTTCAAGACAGTATGTACCTATTTTAAAAAATAAATTAGATTTATAGGAGGAGTATTGTATGAAAGAATTTTTTAAGAACACATTAGAAATAAAGATAATAACATGTATGTTCTTTACATCTCAGGTTGTTATTTATACTCTTATTGCTCCTTTTTTAGGAGAAAAAAGTATTCATTTAAGTTTAATATGGCAGATGATATTTATATCTATAATTTTAACTCTTCTCCAATATATTATATATGCATCTAATATATTTATGAAGGTAAAGACTTGGATTAAGATAATTATTCATTATTTGTTGCTTGTTTTTATAGGTTATATATTAGCTATAATCTTTAATTGGTTTGACTTAAGTAGCGGTAATAATTTTACTATTGCATTAAGTATATTTACTGTATGTTTTATTTCCTTTACTGGGTCTATTGCATTATATAATAAGGTTTCAGGAGAAAGATTTAATGAAAAATTGAAACTGTATAAAAGTTCAAAATTTGATGATAAATAGGGGGATAGTAATGAATATAATTGAAACTAACAAATTAACAAAGAGTTATGGAAAAAATCGAGGAATAGTAGATGTGAACTTGCAGGTTAAAGAAGGAGAAATTTTTGGATTTGTAGGTCCAAATGGAGCAGGAAAATCTACTACTATTAGAACTCTTTTAAATTTTAATTTTCCGACTTCTGGGTATGGAACAATTCTTGGAAAGGATATAGTTAAAGAAAGTAGTGAAATAAAAAAGTATATTGGGTATGTACCTAGTGAAGTAAAGTTTTATGATGAATCGAAGGTTAAAGATATTATAAGATATGCTGAGAGTTTTTACGAAAATACTAATAAGGAAGATACTGATGAACTATGCAAAGAACTAGAGGTAGAGTTAGAGAAAAAAATGAGTGAATTGAGTCTTGGAAACAAGAAAAAGGTAGCTATAGTACAAGCGCTTATTCATAATCCTAAGCTTTTAATTCTTGATGAACCTACTAATGGACTAGATCCACTTATACAAAAAAAACTTTTCAATATACTAGAAAAACAGAGAGCTAAGGGAACTACAATATTCTTATCTTCTCATAATTTAGTTGAAGTTGAAAATCTATGTGATAGAGTTGCAGTAATAAAAGATGGAAAGATTATTGATGTAATTGAAATAGATAAGCTTGCTAGAAAAATAGGAGTAAAAATTACCTTAAAAGCTGAGGGGATAGATAACAAGAAGGTTGAAGAGTTTAAGGGAGAGGTTATAGAAAATAATAAAGGTGAAATAACTTTTAGTTTTATAGGAGATATTGATGAATTAATTAAAGAAATTGCTAAGTTTAATGTGGAGAAGTTACTTATAGGTGAGCATACTTTAGAGGATACATTTATGGATTATTATAAGAGAGAAGGGGAGAATTAGGATGAATATATTCAAGTTTGAATTTAGAAGACTATTAAAATCTGCTATTATTTGGTCTGTAGTATGTGTAGTACTAGTAATAATGTTTATGGCATTATTCCCTAGCATGAAGGATAGTGGAATGCAGGAAATTGTTGCTACAAAATTAGATGCTTTGCCACCTGCACTATTAGAGGCTTTTAATCTCGAAGATGCTGTAGATTTTGGAAACATTTCAGATTATTTAGCCTATGCAATTCAATATATATCTATGGCAGCTGGAATATATGGAATAATTCTTGGAATATCTGCTTTAGTAAAAGAAGAAAGTGAAGGTACCATTGAGTTTTTATATTCTAAGCCAATTACGAGAAATAAAATAGTAACTTCAAAATTAATTTCCTCAGCAATTATATTTTACCTATTTATTGTTATAGTTGGAGTTGTAACTATGGGAATTTCTATGGCTGTAAAGCCAGAAGAGGTTGAAACTATGACACTATTAATGGATATAAAAACTTTATTTATAGGAATGGCTTTTCTCGGATATATATTTATGGCCATAGGATTTTTATTATCGGTTATAATAAAATCTAGCAAACAAGGGACATCCATTGCACTAGGAGTATTCTTTACAACTTATATATTTGGAATTATAGGTAAGATGAAAGATGAACTAGAAGGATTTTTATATTTATCACCCTTTGATTATGTAGTTCCAGCCAAACTGTTAAATAATGGGTTTGAAGTGAAATATGTACTTTTAGGATTAGGAATAATTGCTATATCTATTGTAACTACTTATGTTATTTATAATAAAAAGGATTTAGCCTAATAAAATATAATAACTCAATAAAATAAAGTGTGGAACTGCTATAATTAAGCTGCTTCACACTTTATTTATAATTTTATTAAGGAGTATATTTTAAATTTACTGTAGCCGCCATCTATAAATAAATTTATTCTAGGAAATAAGCTTTTTCAAATCCTGCCTTTGTAGCTTGACCTATTCTACCAGGCTTTTCAGCATCGCCAATAACAGTAATTTTATTATTAAAGGCAGTTTTTAGGATGGATATAAAATCTTTATCTGCCTTAACACCAAGGGATAGTACCACATTATCCATTGTGATGGTTTCCATAGTTTTAGTTTTCATATTTTCTACTAGAATTTCTTTATCTTTAATTTCAGTAAGCTTCATATTAGGATACATAACCACATCATATTTTTTAAGTCTAGTAGTAACATCTATTAGATTTGGAAGATATGCATCAGGTCCAATTTTATCTGCCATCTCAATTACGGTGACTTTATTTCCAACATGAGCAAGGTATTCAGCGGTTTCAAGCCCAGTCATACCAGAACCTACCACCACTACATGTTTATTAGATAAAGTTATATTTTTATTTAAGATATCCATAACATTACATACATTTCCTATGTTTGCTCCAGGAAGGTTTGGAATTATTGGATTAGCACCAATAGCTACAAATATATGATATGGATTTAAAGTTTGAAGATCTTCAATTGATGGAGTTGTATTAAGTTTAACTTCAACATTTAATCTCTTCATTTCATTTCTAAGATAATCTAGATACCAATCTAATTTTTCTTTAAGAGGAGGAGTGCTTCCAGGTACAACACTTCCACCTAGGACTTTTGATTTTTCAAAAATTGTAGGTTTAAAACCTCTTAGAGATAGTGTTCTTGCAGCCTCCATTCCAGCAGGTCCACCACCTAGAATTGCTACAACACGATTATTACCATCAGTCTTTAGATTATTAAACTCTAGTTCTCTACCCATTCTAGGATTAACAGCACATTTTATAGTTTTGCAGTCCATAAGTTCTTGAATGCAGTATAAGCAAGAAATACAAGGTCTAATTTCAGATTCTCTTCCTTCAAAGGCTTTTTTTCCCCATTCAGCATCAGCTAATTGACCTCTACCAATAGCTACAAAGTCTAAGTTATTTGACTTTAAAAGACTTTCTGCAAAATCAGGTTTTCTTATAACATCACAGGCTATGACAGGAATATTAACCACTTCTTTAATGGCTGCAGAAAGGTGTTTCTTCCATCCTTGAGGATAAGATATAGGCTCTATAATTGTGTTTACACTTTCATAGGTACCTGCACTTACATTTATAGCATTTATGCCTAAATTCTCTAAGTATTTAGCTGCCATAGCGGCATCCTCTAGAGTGAATCCACCAGGTACAAATTCGTCCCCGTCAATTCTCACAGAGATAGGAAAATCTTTGCCACAAGTTTTCTTTATACCTAGAATTATTTCAGTAATAAATTTCATACGTCCTTCAAAGTTTCCACCATATTTATCAGTTCTAAGGTTTGTAAGTGGACTCATAAATTGTCCAATTAAATATCCATGAGCACCATGAAGCTCAACACCATCTATACCAGCAGATTTGGCAATATAAGCTCCAAAAACGAATTTTTCAACTAAACCTTCAACCTCTTCTGTAGAAAGTTCTCTAGGCATTTCTCCTATGGCAGATGACATTATTGGGCTTGGAGCAGTTATTTGTTTTCCACCAATTATGTTCCCATGGCTTTCTCTACCAGGATGATGAAGTTGTAAGAATATTTTAGTATCATACCTATGAACTGCATTAGCAAGCCTTTCCAGTCTAGGAATATGCTTTAAGTCCATTGCACAAAGTTGGTTTGGAGTACCAATACCACTTTCATCATCAACTCTAGTAATTTCAGTAATTATAAGTCCACAACCACCTTTAGCTCTCTCCTCATAATATCTAATGATTTCATCAGATGCTTCACCAGTAAAGCTAGCCAAAGAAGTCCCCATAGCAGGCATAACGATTCTGTTTTTAATTTCTAATTTACCTATTTGTCCTTTAGAAAAAATAGCTTCATATTTCATTAATTAATCACCTCTAAGTTAAGTATATTAGATTGTTAAAAAATATATAATGTATATGGTAGTCAAATATAATTGACATTATTGTGCACAGTGCACTATAATTTAATTAAGGGGTGTGATGATATGAGTATATCAGAGATTGAACATTATACATCTGTTTTATTTGATTCTTATTTATCTAATAAAGGTCTTAATAATATAGTTAAAGTTGCTTCAGAAATGTTGAAGAATCCAGTTGTGGTAATAAATTTCAGTTATAAAATATTAGCTCACTCGGATGAAGAGAAAGTTAATGATGAAATTTGGAGAGGTAATATAAAACAAGGGTTTTGTTCCTATGAATTTATAACATCAGTAAGAAATCTTTCAAGTGTCCAACAAGGGTTAGAGAAAGATGAGGTTTATGAGGTAGAATGTCCAGAGAGTCCTAACAAAAAACTAATATGTAAGATTAAAGTTAATAATAAGCATGTCGGGAATATAATATTACTTCAGTGCGAAAATGAATTTTCATCTTATGATGAAAAACTATTGTCAATAACAAGTAGAGTTATTGGGGAAGAAATGAAGAAAAGTGATATGTATAGAAATACAAATAATACTTTATATGATGAATTAATTTATGATATTCTTGATAATAACTTAACTAAAAGAGAGTTAAAAAAAAGACTACAAGCTTCTGAAGTTCAATTCTCTAAGGAAATTTATGTTTTAGTTTTTGATATATCAAATTATGATTCAAAGGGAAAATCCTTTAGCTACCTTCATGATATGTTTCAGTCTTTTTTTTATGTAGATAATTCGGTGTATTATAATAACAATATTATATTCATATGGGATAAGAATATTGAAGATATGAGTAATGAGTATAAAAATAAAATGGATAAATTTTTAAAGGATAGTTGCATAAGATTAGGATTTAGCAAAGTGTTTCATGACATTTTAGATTGTAAAAAGTATTATGAACAAGGGGTAAAGGCTTTGAATATAGGTAAACTAGTTTACCCAGAGGCTCTAAGCATAAGCTACGATAGTATACTTATATATGAACTTATTGATTCAAATCCTAAGATGTCTTTTGAAGATTTTAAAAATACAACTCTAGAGAAACTAAAAGCCTATGATTATGAAAAAAACACAGATTTATATAAAACTTTATTGGTATATTTAAAAAATAATAAGAGTATACAACATTCAGCGGAAGAACTATTTATTCATAGAAATACTATGAGAATTAGATTACAAAAAATATTTGAATTAACTGATGTTAATTTTAATAGTGTGGAGGAAATTTTCAATATATATTTAGCCTATAAAGTTAATGAATTTGTTAATAAAAGTAATGGTGCATTTTAAGTAAAGTAAGTTTTAGTTACTATTTTGGAAGGAATATAAATATGATATTTAAAATTATATATATAAATACCTAGCACTATAATTAAAGAGCTAGGTATTTATTTTCATTTAATATTTAGTTCTTCTTTGTTTCATGATAACTAAACCTACTCCTAAGAAAGCTACTGAAAAAGCTAACATTATTAACATTTCAAATAGGAGTGGAGTGAGAGTATCCATATTAAATGTTGATAGGGCGTTAAGTTTATCATTTATATTTATAAACCAATATACTGGATTAAATATAGCAGTACTTTTTACTGTTTCGCTGAGAAGTTGTTGAGGAACAAAGGCTCCTCCTAAGAAGCAACAACCTAAAGACACAAGGTTAGAAATTGGGCCTATGGAATTTTTAGTAGATATATTGCTAATTAAAAAGCTAAGGCATAAACACGTTATTGTAAAGATTAGAGAATTTATACCATGTAACACTCCACTAAAAGAAAACATGTCTTTAGGATACATTACTATTGCTAGTGCCATGAATATAGTCCAAGTAGATAATGCTAAAACCATATCTCCTAAAAATATCTGCATGTTGAAGTTATAGGAATTAATAGGTGAGCATAAATTTCTCCTTTTTAAGTCTGGAGAATTGAAAATATTTGATACTATAGATATTCCAAGTATTAACATACATAGCATAGGATAAGCTAAATAGTTAAAGTAATAGGTAACGCTACTTTTAGTATCTTCTTTATTATCCTTTGCTAAAGTAACTTCTGTATCTATAGATAAATCTTTATTTACTAGATCACTTATTTTTTCAAAGTTTAAGTTCTTAGTATTATCAATGTAAACTTTGGTTGTGTTAAGATAATTATTTATCATTGATTTTATAAAAATACTACTGGAAGAGTTAGGTATACTTTGAGTTTCTAAAGTATAGGAATTATCTTGAAGAAAACTATCTTCAAATCCTTTTGGGATGGTGATTACAATTTCTGCTTCTCTAAAAAATAATGCATCTCTTATTCCTTCATCAGTAGTTTTAATTTTTACCAATTTAGAATTTTCTTCAATGTATGCTTCTAAATTATTTGAAAGAGGAGAATTATCATTATTTAAAACTGCGACTTTACATTTTTCAGTTTCAAAAGAGGTTGAATCTGTAGAATTCCCAACATTACTAAAAATAATTGTCATAAATATAAATATAGCCATATAAAGCAGTAAAGAGGAAAGGGCACTTTTTTTTACTATTCTAAAATACTGTTTAAATACTTGCATACTTTTGCCTCCTTAAAACTAGATAAGTAATTATTGAGAATATAACTCCATACAAGGATAGAAGACCTAGATTAAGAAAATATCTATCAAAGGTACTATAATAGTATAATGAATAAAATCCGTCAGTAATTAAGTTAACAGGATTTATATAAGATAAGATAGGAAATTTATCTTGAATGAAGTATTTAATCTGAACTGCCATCATTCCAGACAAAAAAGAGCAGACCATTGTAAATGCCAGTAAAATTCCTTCCTTTACGCTAGCTTTTTTATTAATTAAAGAACTTACCATGGCACCCAAAGTTATTCCATTAAAGCAGCCTACAAAGCAAAGTAAAATTACATAACCTATGGAGTTACCAAAGTCTATTTTTAAAATTTGAGAAATATATAGTATAACTATTAGAACTGTTGAAAAATAAAATAATAAAGTAGCACTTATAGCAGCTAAAAAGGTTTTTATTTTATTCACAGGAGCTATATTAATTCTTGCTGCTCTTTGAGATTGATTTCCTTGGATGTTTATAACATCAGTACAACCAGGGGTTGAACCTAGAATACAAGTCATAGCTAAAAGGGTATAGAAATAAATTACAACTACGTTTGTAGAGCTATTCAATTCTTTATCTTTTGTGTAGTTACTATAAAGATCAATATTACTCATAAAATCTTCATTCATAATACTTGGGTTTATGGATACTAAATTTGATATGGTGGAATACTTTTGACTATAACTATCTACAAAGGCTTTTATTATGGACTCGTTAATACCAGACTTTGCAACAGTTATTTCAATATTATTTACAAAGGATATATACCCTGAAATTTTACCTTTAGAAAGTAATTCTTTCGCACTATTCTCATCAGTACTTTCTATATTAAATAAATCACTTTCCTTCATAGCTGTAGAAAAGCTTTCAGGTATATTACTATTACTTACAAGAGCAATATTAACTTTCTCAAACTCTTCACCGGTGAGTATATTTGAAAAGGCTAAATTGAAAATGGTAGCTAATGCAATTGGAAATAATAAGGTCCAAAAGACACTTAATTTATCTCTAAAACGACATTTAAGTTGATACTTAAAAATATGCCAAAACATTCTATATTCCTCCTTTAATCTCTAAGCTCTTTACCTGTAATTTCCAAGAATACATCATTTAAGGTAGGTTGCTCTGAGTAAATTTTCCCATAACTTATTTTATTATCTCCAATATAACTAACAATGTCCCCAAGAGAACTATGTCCACTTTTTGTTCTAATATTTAGTAAATTATTTTTATAGCCTACTGATATAACATTAGGGAGAGCATTTATATTTTTTATATGATTTTCATTTAAATCAAAGGCCTCAATAGTTATTTTCTCACCTAAATCAATAATTGACTTTAGTTCTTCCTTTGTGCCCTTAGCAATGACTTTACCCTTGTCCATAATAGCGATTGAAGTACAAAGCTGTTCAATTTCTTCCATGTAGTGTGAGGTATATATAATTGTGGCTCCTTCGGCATTTAATTTTTTTATTCCCTCTAAAATGTGATTTCTACTCTGAGGGTCAACAGCTACCGTTGGCTCGTCTAAAATGATTAGTTTTGGATTATGAGCTATACCACAAGCAATGTTTAATCTTCTAAGAAGTCCTCCACTTAATTTTTTAGGAATAAATTTTTTGTAATCTGAAAGACCAACAAAATCAATGGCCCTCTCCACAAGTACTTTTCGTTCCTTCTTATTTGTTACATATAATCCACAGAAATAATCAATATTTTCATACACTGTTAATTCATCAAAGACGGCCACATTCTGCATGACGATTCCAATATCTTTTTTTACTTTATAATTTGTTGGAGTCATTTCCTCTCCTAGGATTTCAATAGTTCCCTTATCATATTTAAGCAGAGATAGCATACAGTTTATGGTAGTAGTTTTACCAGAACCATTTGGACCTAAAAGACCAAATATTTCACCTTTTTTAATATCCAAATTTAAGTGATCTAAAGCAATTAGTTCACCATATCTTTTTACTAGGTTTTCTATTTTTACAATCATAGTTAATACTCCTTACTTTATTTAGTTTATACTTATAGTTTATTAGAGAATCTCTTTGTAGGTAAGTGCTATTTGTCATTAATATTACATTACATTTGTCACATTAAGAAATTTGTATATGTTATTATAGATATATAAAGTGAGGGAGTATAGATGAATAATATATTAAATAAAATTATTTTGCTTATAGGTTCGGCATTATTACTTATAGAAAATTATAGTATAGAAAAATCAATATTACCAATTTTAGTTACAGTGGCAATAACTTGTTTTCTAGAATATTTTAGCAAGGATAAATTAAATGTAATAGCATTAATAGTATATAGTATCCTTTGCATTGTATATCCTGAATTTCTCATGGGTATTCCTATAATATTTTATGATACTATTTTTTCAAAGTATAAATATATATGCATCTTAACTTTAATTCCGTACCTTATGAATATACATAAATATTCACATATTATTAGTATAATGATTCTTGGACTTCTTAGTACATCAGCAATATTAAAGTTTAATACTGTGAAATATGAAAAATTGCATGATAAATTTATAAAACAAAGAGATGATTTAACTGAGATATCTATAGTATTGGAAGAGAAGGTAAAGGAATTACAATATAAACAAGATTTTGAAGTGAATTTTGCAACTTTAAAGGAGAGAAATCGTATTTCAAGAGAAATTCATGATAATGTAGGACACCTTTTAACTAGCTCTATATTGCAAATTGGTGCTATTATGGCAATTACTAAAGAGGAGCAAACAAAAAGACTTCTAGAGGACATTAAATCTACCTTGGACCAAGGTATGGATTCTATTAGAAGTAGTATTCATAATTTACATGAAGATTCTATTGACTTATATGTACAACTTTCAAAGCTTATAAATGAATTTAAGTTTTGTAAGGCTACGTTACATTATGAGTTTTCTTCTAATCCAGATGTTAAGGTTAAATATGCTATTATTGCTATTGTAAAAGAGGCACTATCTAATATAATAAAGCATTCCAATGCCACTACAGTAACTGTAAGTTTATATGAACATCCAAAATTATATCAAGTTATTATTTTAGATGATGGAAGTAAAAAGAAGGCAAGTATAGATGGTGGAATGGGATTACAAAGCATTGAAAAGAGGGTAAATAGTTTAAATGGAATTGTAAATTTTGATAGTTCAAAAGGATTTAAAATATTTATTTCTATTATGAAGGGAGATGGGTTACTATGAGAATAATTATTATAGATGATGATAAGCTTATAGCAGCATCATTAAAGACAATTATAGAGACATCAAGGGATATAAAGGTTATATCCCTTGGATATAGCGGTGAAGAAGCTATAGAGCTGTATAATAAGTATGCTCCAGATATATTACTTATGGATATTCGCATGGGAGGAATGTCAGGGTTAGAGGCTGCACAAAAAATTTTAAAATCTCATAATGAGGGGAAAATATTATTTCTAACTACCTTTGAGGATGAGGAATATATTATAACCGCATTAAAAGTTGGTGCTAAGGGATATATTTTAAAACAACATTTTGAAAGCATAGTACCTGCTTTAAAGGCAGTAGAACTTGGACAAAGTGTTTTTGGACAAGAAATTATATCTAAAATTCCTACCATGTTAAATAGTACTGAAAATAAAAAAGATATATCAAAGTATGATTTAATTGATAGAGACATTGAAATAATCACTTTAGTTTCTAAAGGACTTTCCAATAAAGAAATATCAGCAAAATTATTTTTGAGTGAAGGTACAATAAGAAACTATATAAGTAGTATTTTAGAAAAATTAAATCTTAGAGATAGAACCCAACTTGCAATATTTTATTTTAACAATATAAAGTAAAGCATTTTTGTATTTAACTTTTGTATGTTGGAGAAAGAAAAGAAATAATAGGAAAACCAATATAAGAATAATAACTGTGTATATGCTTATACTATAATCATAAAAATGTGCACAGGAGGTTTATTATGAAAAGAATAGCGCTTTTAATTGCAACAATAGCATTAACCACAGGACTTGTAGGATGTACTAATAATGATACTGCAGGTAATACAGGAAATACGGGTAGTGAGGTTACTCAGAACCAAACTGAAAATGGAACAGCAAATAGTGAAAATACAACCTTAGATGGGAATGGAACTAATGATAGCGGAGTTTTAGGCATTAATGACAATAATAGTAATGACAATACACTCTTCGGTATTGATTTAACCAAAAATAATTATTCTAATGGTATATATCGTGGTTCATACATAGATGAGGATGAATTAACAGTTGAATTTACTCTAGCTAACAATCAAATTAAGGATATTAAATTTATAGCATTATCTAATAATGATGAGAATTATTTAGAAGATGGTAATTTCAAGAATGTGAGAAATCATTATGAAGCTTTGATAAACTATTTAAAGGATAAAGATATAAGACAAAGTCTTAATGATTTATATAACCCTTCTTCCATAGTTAAGGATATGGATCAAAAAGTTGAAGTAGGTAAGGTAACATCAGCTATACATGATGCTTTAAATAGAGGTGTATATTCTACTACTAATGGTACTAATAAATAATATATATAAGATTGGTAATAAAAATAAACTGTCTCAAAATGAATCACTAAACTTTATATTAAGGTTTAGCTTATTTTGAGATAGTTTTTTAGTTTAATGATATTAAGATGCTATTTATACAGAAATAGAGTAACATTGAAATTCTATATACATATAATATATTAACAGAATAAAATTAAGGATAAAAAATTATTCGAAAAGTACAGGTGATACTAAATATATAAACAAAGGAAGTACTGTAATTAAAACAAAATATATTAGTGTATGAGGTGTAATATATGAATACAATTGATAGAGAATTAAGATATATGACAGATGAAAATTTTAATCCTACACCAAAAGATATGTATTCAATGCCAGATGAAGGCAAAGACTTAGAAATGCCTACAAAATATGAAGCTCAAGAAGATAAAGGTCCCAAAGGTGAAGCTCCAAAGGGTGGAATAGGACCAATTCTAATACCGTGTAATTGTCCACAAGATTTTGGACAATTAGGAGTAATAGATGCTACAACTACAGGTAGAATAGTTAAGTTTTCTATTAAAGTTAAAAATCTTTGTAGAAATAAAGAATATATAGTTGCTGTAATATTATATAAGTGGGTTTGGGTTTGGCCTTGTAAATGGGTTAAAGTTCCTATTGCAGAAGATTTTAAAATTGCTAAATATACAGGAAGCGGAAGTTGTGGAACAGACACAGTTTATTTCCAATTAGCTATTAAAGAACCTTTATGCTCTGGACAATATATAGGTATTGATGTTATTGATAATTATATAGATCCTTGCAACTTACAATTTAAAAATACGGTAAAGTAGCTTTTAATTGAAAAAGGCACTAAGATTTACATCCTAGTGCTTAAATTGTAAATATTATACAAAAACTCCTTAGAATATAATTTTCTAAGGAGTTTTTTATTAAGCTATTACGGTTTTAGTAGTCTCTTCTTTTCCATCCTTTTTCCAAGTACTATTTAATAAATAAAAAGATGTTACTGCAGAAATTAAATCTGAAGCAGGATATGCAATCCATGCACCTATGGTACCAAAAATATTTACAAAAACTATAGCTAAAGGAATGAATACTATTAGTTGTCTAAATAAAGATAATCTAAATCCTTTTTTAGCTTCATCAATTGCTTGATAGTAGTATATACCTATATAATATAAACCAACTAAAGGAAGTAGGAATATACATATTCTAAGGGCCTTAACAGCCTCAGGTAATAACTTTGCATCAGTTAAAAACAAGCCTATCATTTTTGGAGCAAAATACATAATAAATACTCCAAATATTAAAGAGATTATTGTCACAGTTTTTATAGATGCTTTAACTGTATTTTTAACTCTATCAAAGTTTCTTGCACCAAAGTTAAAGGCTACAATTGGCTGCATAGCAGAACTTATACCAATTATTGCAATAAACATAAACATAGATATTTTAGTAATAACGCCTACTATTATTATAGCTTCATTACCACCTCTAGAAATTAATAAGTTATTTAAAACTACAGAAACTATTGCATCTGATATTTCAATAACAAAGGTTGAAAATCCTACAGCAATTAATCCTTTAATTAATGTAATATCTATATTTGGAAGAATATTATTTATTGAAAGTTTAATTTTAAAGTGTTTAGTTACATCTTTAAACTTATATAGAACAAAAATTAAGCCTACAAATTGAGAAGCTACAGTAGCAATAGCTGCACCAGCTATACCTATATTTAAATGAGTTACTAATATGTAGTCAACTACAATATTTAGAAGTGCACCGATACTGTTAGCATAAAGACCTATTTTAGAGTTTCCTAAAGCTGTCATTACTTGAGAGCATACTATAGTTAATCCTTGAAATATTGCTCCTATAAAAATTATAGATATATAATCATTAGTTAGTCCAAAAGTAACGTCACTTGCACCAAGTTTATATAATAATCCACCTCTAAATAAGAATAAAAATAGAGGGATTATTGTTAAAGATACTATTGTAACAGATATTGAATTAATTATTGTAGATTTAATCTTTTCAGGTTGTTTTTCACCGGAATATCTTGAAACGTAGGTTGAAGCTCCTACACCAATTAAGAAAGCGATTGCTATAAGAAAGCGTTGAATTGGAAATGCAACTGTTAAGGCACCGATAGCATTAGGACCAATATATCTACCAACAAAAACTGTGTCTACCATGTTATAGAGTTCCGCTACTAGCAAAGAAAAAATTGCAGGTATGGCAAACTTAAATAATACTCTATATGTCCTTCCATCCGAAAATATTTTAGGGTTAATTCCCATTAGTTTCACCTCATTTATTTGAAAATTCTGCATATTTTTCTTGGGTTTATTTTATAAAAAGTTCTCTTTGTTTTTTATAGAAAAATACGTTTTGTCTTCATGTTTAATTTATTATTAAGATATTTTATCTTATATTAATATTATAGTTGAAAACAATTAAATAAACATTCACTTAAGTGTCCATCAAAAAGTACTATTCCGCCCAAATAGTCATTGGTTAAAAATAGGAAAAAGCACAAAAGCACCTTGATTAGGATGTTTTTGTACTTAAAATCAATATATTTTATACATAACATAATAAATTTTAACTGAAAGTATATATATCTTCATATAAATTGAGGTAAAATTAATTAATCTTAATAGGCTTCTGAACTTCATTAATTATAACTAATGCAGCTCCATAGGTTTTTAGGGTAACTAAAATATTTATAACTGTACTCTTCTTAAAGTATTTAAATCTAATATTAGGATAAGAAGCTTTATGAAGAATACCATTTTCATCTTTGTTAAGTCTAGTTGGTCTCCCCATATCAATCCAATAGTTATAGGATGAACCAATCTTTTCATTTATTTCATAGGTAGTTACATTAATATCTGAATGAATATTAGTTATATTAAGAGAAAGTTTTTTCGAAGTAGCATTTTTTATACCTCTAAGTTTTGAAAAACTTGCCATAGAAATTAAATCATTAATTTTATCATGATAAGTATAAAGTAAAATCTCATATTGATTATTAGTTTTAGTAACTACATATCCGTCACCTTTTGCTACTAATGTATTACCTAATTTATTTAAAAGTGAATAGGCATAAAATGCAGGTTTTTTTATTCCCTTATCATTGATAAGACCAGGATAACCAAAGAATAGTTCATTAGTTATATTTACTTGCTTATCAAGGACGTCGAAGGCCCTTATAAAGCTTAAATCTCCCTTATGATTTACTACATTATCAATAATAAATGGAATCATATAGGCTGTATCATATATGTTATTTACTTCATTTTTTATCATAAAAGGTTCTTCTTCAAAATCTAATTTATTGTAAATTAATATTTCTTTAATTGAAGTCCTCAAATTTTCAGGAAAGGTAGAGGAAAATTCAAATCTAAAATTTTTATAATTAAGGGTTTCTATTGCACTGAAATATTCCATGAAGGATAGAAGAATATTTTTAAAATCTTCATGTATATCTATAGAATTTTTAAGAGGTAATATATTTTTTGATGCAACTTCATAGCTTTCATCGTTATTGGCATTTATATGTTCTTCATAAGTGCTATCTATATCTAAAACAATTATAGGCACTATATCTAAAAATTCTATAAACTCTAGTACATCCTTTGCTCTATTCCAGTTATGAAATTTAGAGCCAGGGAAAATAGCCATATCAGTACTGAATAAATTTAGGATCCGTCCATATTCAAAATCCATTTCCCTTTGAAGTTCTTCTAGTGTATCTTTATTATCTTCAATTAAAAGGTCAAAGGCATCACCAATGGTTATAATTCTATTAAAATTCTTATCAAATTCACCTATACAATTTTCCATATTAATATTTAACTGATGAATTTTGTCCTCATAATTAAACCTGTCGTAGTCCTCCAGATAATATATTACTTCATCTAGACTTTCTTCTAAAGGATGAGTTATATATTTAGTTAACTTTTCTAGGACTTCAGGAGTAGATTTATATTTTTTTCTGAATTGTAAAGGCGTAAGCTTATAGTGAAGCTTAAAGTGCTTATTAAAGTATCTAGTATGAGAAAAACCAATTTCTTCAGAAATTTCAGATAGTGTCATATCTGTATCTAAAATTAACTTTATAGATTCTTCAACTCTAATAAGATTTAGAAAATCAGTAAAGGAATATCCTGTAGCATATTTTATTTCTCTTGATAAATAATGGGTGCTTAGATATTCGTTACTAGATATATCTTTAAGGGTTATATTGTTTTGATAATTATTATAAATATATTTAGATATACTATGATATCTTTGAAGTTGATCTTTATTTTCTTTAAGTTCTTGTTTTTCATGAATTAAATAGTTAAAGTTGTTTATTAGATGATAAAGGAGTTTTACAAGGATATCTTCAATTTCTTCATCATAATTATCTTGTTTTTGTACTGTTTCACAAAGGACTTGACAAAGAAATACTCTTAAATCTTCATACTCTTCCCCAAGCTGAGAGGCCTTACTAGAAGAATTTGTATAAAAAAACATATTCTCAATATCGTTATAGTACTTTTGAAAAAAGTAGGGATCTATTTGAAATATGAGTACTTTATTGTCAGGATCATCACTTTCAATGCTATGAACTTCATCTATATTTATAATTTCAATTTGATTTTCACTTATTACATATTTTTCAGTATTTATATATAGATTGATTGTGCCTTTTATAACATAAAGAATTTCGATGCAATAATGCCAATGGATTGGATAGTTTTTAATGGTATTAAAAGAAATAGATATAGGCATGTTTGCAGAATAATTAATATATTGTCTATGCATTATAAACTCTCCTTGCCAGTTTCTTTAGTATTAATAGTATTATAGCATCAATTAGAAAAAACATGCTAGAGGAATAAAGGAGATAAAGTGGGAAAACCTCAAGAAATTATTTATCTTGAGGCTTTTGGATTTATTATGAACTTGCATAGCTAATTTTTACCTAAGCAGTAGTTTAAGGTGCTATAACATTTCTATAAAAGCTGCCATTCTAGTGTTAAGTTGTCCAATGTCAGCAGTAGAGTAATCTGTTTCTATACTGATGTAAGGTATTTTTTTAGTGTTATTAACAAATCTTTTAATTTGCAATGTTTCTACGCTATAAGTATGACAGGCTTGAAGTACTACATCCACCACTGCATCAACTTTATATTCATCTATCATTCTATTAAGTAGATCTGTACGGTTAGGATTAGGTGTCATACAAGAACATCCAATATTTAAATATTTACGAGCAATAGCATCATAGATATCAGGATTATTTTCATCTACTAATTCATCGATAGCTTTAGCACCAGTACAGTTTTCAAAAGCCACGACATGAGCTCCATTATCTTCTATTGCTTTTATAACTTTTTCTGTAGCTCCACCAATAGGACATCCAGTTATAAGAATACGAGGTTTCTTTTCATATTTTTTTTCTACTTCATATTCACCCTTAATTTTCTCACTTAGGGCATATATTTCTTTTGGTACCTCTGCTTTATCAAATTTAAATGTAGTACCATAAAGAACTTTAAACATATCTTGTCCTAATATCGCTGGTGGATCAAGTTTTCCAAGACCGTAGAAGGCTTTAAGAGCTTTTCTTTCTTCATTTTTTAATTTAATAGCCTTTTTAATATTTTTATCACTTATAGTGGTTTCAAATCTTTTTTCTAGAACCTCTTTAAATTTTATTATTTCTTTCTTCCAAAGTTTTAAACCCTCTTCACTTTGAGAGTTTGGTAGTTCCATAACATGAACAGGCTTAAACTCACTTAAATATTCATACATTTTTTTCTTTCCATCACAAGTAGTTTCACCTACAACTAAATCAGAAAAGTAAAAGAATGGACATTTATCTGTTTTTGCAAATCCATAACTTGATTTGATAAGTGGACATAGATTACGCGGTAATTCTTTTTCAGCTTCTGCAATTGTCTCATCAGACATGGAACAAAGAGATACAACACTTGCACCCATGGCAAGAGGTAATTCCTGTGGCATATAAGTACAAAATACTCCTACTAAAGGTATATTTTCATCTTTAAGTTTTTTGGCTGCAATAAAGGAGTTTCTCCTAGCCTCTGCAAAGTCTTCAAATATTTCAGGTAGTTCTTTTCTTATTTTCATTTTAATTCTCCTATCATTTTACGTGGTTATTGAAAAATAATCTATCTAATAAGATTATACATATAAATTATGGAATAATATGAATTATAGTTTTATTTCATACATTTACGGTTATCTATAGAATGTTATAATACTACATTGATAAAAATAGTGATAAAATTATATTGTATATCTTAAGTTAATAGCTAACAATTATTATTATTAATTTATTATGATTTTATAGGAGGTAAGGAAAATGAAATACAGTTTTAGTGAAAAAGTGGACAGGATAGGCAGTAACTGTTTAAAGTGGGACTTAATAAATAGAACATATAATGATAGTGAAATTATACCTCTATGGGTGGCAGATATGGATTTTAAAGTGCCAGAAGAAATAGGAGATGCTATAAGAAAAAGGTTAGAACATCCTATTTTTGGATATTCCCTTACGCCACCATCATATTACAAAGCTGCTATAAATTGGTTTGATAAGAGGTTTCAATGGAAAGTTGAAAAGGCGTGGATGAAGTTTGCTCCGGGAGTTGTACCAGGACTAAAAACAATAGTTGCTGCTTATACAAAACCAGGAGATGAAATTATAATTCAAACACCGGTATATCATCCTTTTTATAGTATTATCAAAAATAATGGGTGTCAGGTTGTAGAAAATCCGTTAATCTGTAAAGATGGTAGATATGAAATGGATTTTGATAACTTAGAAAGTATAATCACTAAAAAAACTAAGATGATAATCCTTTGTAGTCCCCATAATCCTGTAGGAAGAGTATGGACTAAAGAAGAATTAAAAAGAGTTGGAGAAATATGTATAAAAAATAATGTGTTAGTAGTAGTAGATGAAATTCATGCAGATATAGTCTATAAACCTAATATACATACTGTATTTGCATCTATTAGTGAAGAATTTGCTGATAATTCCATAATCTGTACAGCACCAAATAAAACATTTAATATTGCAGGGTTTAAAACTGCTAATATAATTATTAAAAATGAGAAATTAAGAACTCAATATATACTACAAATGGAAAAAGACTGTATAGAAGGAGCGACTACATTAGGGGCAGTAGCACAAGAAGCAGCTTATGCTAGTGGAGAAGAATGGTATCAAGGCCTTATGGAATATTTAGCAGATAATATTGACTTCACTTTAGAATTCTTTGATAAAAGAATTCCTAAAATTAAGATTAGAAAACCAGAAGGAACCTATTTATTGTGGCTTGATTGCTCAGGATTAAATATGAAGCCAGAAGAATTAAGTAAGTTCTTCCTTAAAAAGTGTAAAGTATGGTTAAATGATGGTAGCATGTTTGGACATGATGGAGCTATGTTCCAAAGAATGAATATAGGAACTAGTAGGGTTGTTCTTCAAGAAGCTTTAGAAAGAATTGAGAGAGAAGTAAATAAGTTATAGGTTTATAATAGGAGGTTGCCTAAAAAGTAAGGCAACCTCTTAAATAGTTACTTTAAATTATAATTTTCAATAAGTTTTAGAGTTAGTTCTAAAGCATCTTCTCCATTTACCCATAGGTCAGGTTTGATACCTTCACCTTCCTTAAAAAACTTTTCATCATATAGCCTTAACCAGTTTCCATAGGAAAATTCAATATGGGAATTGGGAAGGTAACCCAGTTCTACATTAGAACTTTCAAGAGTACCATGAGTATTAGTACCTACTACTACAATATTTTCAAAATCCTTTAGATGCTCTACAAAGAATTCAGCAGCTGAGGAGGTTTTTTTATCTGTAAGAACAAAGATAGTATTTAAATTTTTATTAAGCTCTTTTTTAGATTTAGGTATATGTTCATAATAATAAGCATGAATTTTTTCAAGTTGTAAAGTTTTTAGGTCCTTATGAAAGGTGTTAAAATCGTAGTAGGAGGGGGTATCCTTAGATCTTCCATAAAGAAGTAGAAAAAGACCCTTCCCTTGAGATGAAACTCCAAAATATTCATTTATCCAGTATAAAGCAGTCAATATATCACCACCATTATTACCACGTAAATCTAATATACTTACAGGGGAATTCTTTACTTTAGAAGCAGTATTAATGAAATCTATTCCTTCTAAACCTATATTGTAGGGAACTTCTCTGGAAGATATTATAGGAACATTATTTATAGTTGTGTAGTCTAAAGGTGAAATAGACTCATCTGAAAGAGTATTTGATAATTTCAGTTCAATATCTTTAGTATATTCTGATTCACCTCTATAAAATACAACATTTAAGTTTCTTGAAGCTTGTCCAGAACATTTTTCTAAAACACCTAAATTGTATAATAGCTTACCTTCAGTATTTATTGAAAGATATAAGTAATTTTCAATGTTTTCATCTTTGTTTATAGATTTAATGTAGTAAAAAACACCTCCATATTCTACATAATAGCCTATTTTGTTTTTTAAAATTCCTAGGTTTGAATTTGTGTAATATCTAGAAGTATCTTCTAAATCAAAACCATTGTTCCCTATATAAAAATGCCTATCAGGTATAAAAGCAAGATTATCTTTTAAGGTTTTTGTTAGTTCAGCTACATTAATTACGTCATTATTACCAATAAAACTTAAAACTGATTCCTTAGCCTGTAAAAAAAATTTATCACTACCATAATAATTATATGGTGCGTAGCTAGATTTTAAAGCTTTAAAATATAGTTCTACATCATAAATAGCTTCTTTTCTGGTTATAGCAGTAGGAGATATTACGTGAGGTGTTGAAAATAGTAAAGCGTGTTCTTTAGCAGTTAGTATATCTTCATTTGGAATTTCAGATATAAATTCTCTAATATTTAATTTAGATATGGGAATATTTAAATTTTTATGATTTATCTTTTTTAAAGCTTTTTCAAAGGAAATATCTTTTTTATAATAAGGTAAATAAATTAAAATTAAACCTAAAATTATAATAAAAAGAATTTTAAAAGTTTTTTTCAAATTAAAATCCACCCCCTATAATTCTATTAAATAAGGTTATTATACCATAAAATGTAAAAATATAAAGACCTTATGAATAAAAATAAAACAAATTTATAATTGACTACCTTTTAGTTACACTATGTTTTGGTTATAATGTTATTAATGAGAATTGGAAAAGAATTTCAGCTAGTTTTAGTATAGATAAATCTTAATTTTACATTGATGTAAATATATAATAGAAAAAATAAATTTGGGAGTGATAAAGTGGCAAAGATTATTATAATAGAGGATACTGAAACTATTAGGCAGGAGCTTGCAACATTTTTAAATAGATATGGATATGAGGTCATAGCCCCTACTAATTTTGAAAATATAATATCTATTATTGAAAAAGAAGAGCCCAATCTCATACTCTTAGATATAAACTTACCTGTATTTGATGGATTCTACATTTGTAGAGAAGTGAGGAAAACTTCTCAAGTACCTATAATTGTGGTTACAAGTAGAGATAGTGATATGGATGAGCTAATGAGTATGAATTTAGGAGCAGATGACTTTATAACTAAGCCTTATAATACACAAATACTTTTAGCAAGGATAAATTCAGTACTAAAGAGAGTAAATCAAGGGAATGAAGGGAATCAAGAAATATTAGTATATAATGATTTAAAGTTAAATCTATCTAATGGAACCATAAACTGTGGAGATAATGCTTTAGAAATCACTAAAAACGAATTAAAAGTTCTTTATTACCTTATAAAAAATAAAGGAAACATTGTATCTAGGGAGGATCTAATGGATTATCTATGGAAGTCTAATTTGTTTGTAGATGATAACACTTTGTCAGTAAATGTGACAAGACTTAGAAAAAAATTAGAGGAAATTGGAATTAAGGATGTTATAGAAACAAGAAGGGGACTTGGATATATAATGCCATAAATATATAAATATTTATATAGAAAACTATTTGTATAGAAAACTATTTAAATATATAACTATTTAAATAGTTGTTCTGTTTATGCGGGTTTGAAGGAGTTTTCTACTATAAATAGTAGAGAGGAATAGATAAAATGAAAGTTAGGGATTATCTTAAATCAAGAATTGGCTTTTTAATAATTAATGGAGTCCTATTTATGATTTTTGTATCTATTTTAATATTTTTAAATGTAGGGAGTGGACTAATATTTTTATCTTTCATATTATGGTTTACTCCATTAAGTACATATTTAACCCTTGAAGTTATTAAACATAAGAAATTTCTAGACAATATTACAGGAACTATAGATAGCTTGGATAAAAAGTATTTGCTTCCAGAGGTTATGGAAAAGCCAGATTTTTTAGAAGGTGAAATAGTTTATCAAGTTCTTAAGGAATGTAATAAAAATATGCATGAAAATGTAAAAAAGTATGAATGTACCCAAAAAGAATATAGAGAATACATAGAAATGTGGGTTCATGAAGTAAAGACGCCTATTGCTTCTGCTAGACTTATTATAGATAATAACGAAAGTACGGTAACAAATAAAATTGGACATGAATTGAAGAAGGTAGAAGATTTCATAGAACAAGTCCTTTATTACTCAAAGAGCAACGATGTAAGTAAGGACTATATTATAAGAGAATTTAATTTAGAAGAAGCTGTTATGGAGGTTTTGAGAAAGAATTCTAGAGATTTCATAAATAAAAAGATATCTTTAGAGATAGGAGATATGGGAGGTAAAATTTTCAGTGATATAAAATGGGTGGAATTTATTTTAAATCAAGTTTTAGGAAACGCCATAAAGTACTCTAAGGAATCAAATGGGATAATAAAAATATATTCAACTTCTACAGAAAATAAAATAACTTTAACTATAGAAGATAATGGTGTTGGAATTTCAGAAAGAGACATTTTTAGGGTTTTTGAAAAAGGATTTACTGGTGATAATGGAAGAAAGTTTGGTAAATCCACAGGAATGGGATTATATCTGTGTAAAAAACTTTGTAATAGACTTGGATTGGGGATAAGTATTGAGTCAAAGTTAGAATGTGGAACTAAGGTGTATATAAATTTTCCCCTAGGAAGATTTACTAGTTTCTAATAATAGCCAAAATAAACTGATTGGATAAAAATTAATCTCAATCAGTTTTTTTGTGGTAAACAGAGTTATTTGATTACCTTGTACTTATACCTAGGGCTTCAATAGTCTAAAAAACAGGGCTACTCCTAAGTTTATAGATTAATTTTTAAACTTTCATTATTATCTTACGAAAATGAAAGATTAATGACATGAAATTAAATACAACATACTTTTAGAAAAATATATAATAAGCTCATAAAGTTAAGGCAAAACTTAAAATGTATTTTAGGAGGATGAATTATGGAAAATGTCTTAAAGGTTGTAAATATAGAAAAATATTATGGTGGAAAGGGAAATGTTACTAAAGCTATTGATAATATAAGTTTTGAGGTAGAGAAGGGGGAGTTCCTTGGAATAATGGGACCTTCTGGAAGTGGTAAAACTACACTTTTAAATTGTATATCTACCATTGACACAGTGACTACAGGAAATATTATTATAAATAATAAAGATATAACTAGTCTTAAGAATAATGATATTGAAAAATTTAGAAGAGATGAGCTTGGATTTATATTTCAAGATTTTAATCTTTTAGATACATTAACTGCTTATGAAAATATTGCATTGGCACTTACTATACAAGATGTAAAGCCTAAAAGTATAGATGGAAGAATTAAAGCAGTAGCAAACAAATTAGGTATAAGTGAAATTTTAAATAAATATCCTTATGAAATGTCTGGTGGTCAAAAACAAAGGGTTGCTTCAGCTAGAGCTATCGTTACTAATCCATCACTAATTTTAGCTGATGAGCCAACAGGAGCATTAGATTCTAAGTCCTCTAGATTATTACTAGACTCCTTTGAGAAATTAAACGAAGAACTAGAAGCTACTATACTTATGGTCACACATGATGCTTTTACAGCTAGTTATGCTCACAGGATTTTATTCATAAAAGATGGAAAAGTATTTAATGAATTAATTAGAGGAAATGATAGTAGAAAAGAATTCTTCAATAGAATTATTGAGGTAGTGACATTGCTTGGAGGTGACAGTGGAGATGTATTCTAAAATTGCATTAAATAATGTAAAGAAAAGTTTTAAAGACTATACCATATATTTTTTAACTTTAACCTTTGCCGTTTGTATATTTTATAGCTTTAACTCTATAGAATCACAAAAGGCAATGTTTGAAATAAGTAAGAAGGAAGCTAGTTTTATAGATATGTTAACTACAGTTATTTCTTGGGTATCTGTATTTGTGTCAGTAATTTTGGGTGGACTCATTGTTTATGCAAATAACTTTATGATAAAACGAAGAAAAAAAGAACTTGGTGTATATATGACATTGGGTATGAGTAAAAGAAAAATCTCAAGTATTTTAGTGTCTGAGTCTTTTTTCATAGGTCTTATGTCTTTAGTAGCAGGGTTAATCTTTGGTATAGTTTTATCACAGGGATTATCTCTTTTTACAGCGAAGTTATTTCAGGTAGGCATGAGTGAATACAAATTTGTATTTTCACAAAATGCTGCTGTAAAGACTATAGCTTATTTTGGAATAATGTTTTTACTTATAATGATATTTAATACCTTTGTAATTTCAAAATACAAACTTATAGATATGATAAATGCTAGTAAGAAAAGTGAAAATATAAAGATTAAAAATCCTATAGTATCAATTATTATATTTATTTTAGGAGTAGGAATACTTATAACTGCTTATAAGTTTATAATAGAAGTGGGATTAGACATAACTGATTCTAGATTTACTATTTCGATAATACTGGGGATTCTAGGAACTATATTATTTTATTATGGATTAGCTGGATTTATATTATATGTAATCAAGAATAGTAAAAATATATACCTTAAAAAACTAAATATATTTGTTACTAGACAGATAAGTAGTAAAATTAACACAAATTTTGTATCTATAACAGTTATATGTTTAATGCTCTTTATAACTATTTCTATATTATCTACGGGATTGAGTTTTAAAAATTCTTTAGAAAGTAGTCTTAAAGATACAGTACCCTTTGATGTCTCAGCTAGAATTATAAATTTTGAAGGTTCGGAAAACAAAACTATAGAGCAGGCCATTAAAGAATTAGGGTTCAATTTCACAGATAAAGAAAAGTATGTAGTATTACAAGAGTATAGACTAGAAGAAAGTTATGGTGATATATTAAGAGGATATGGTAAAGAAAATAAATTTCTTGATAACGATTATAGTAACATGTCAGCTCTAAAAATAAGTGAATATAATAAACTAAGAGAGTTAAATGGACAAAGTTCCATAGACTTAAAAGAAGATGAAGTATTAATAACCTCTAACTTTAGTAAATTAGTGCCTTTAGTTAAAAGCTATATGAAGGAAAACACAGTAATTAAAATAAATAATATAAATTATAATATAAAAAATCAAGAGCTTATTACAGAAGCTTATGAAAGCACAGGCTTTGCTAATAATTTCTTTACAGTAATACTTCCAGATAAAGCTTTAGGAAACCTTAAGCCCTATGAATCTATATTAAATTGTAACTTTAAAGGTGAGGATAGAGAAAAGCGAGAATCTGAAATAGGGGAAGTGTTCAAAAATAGCAGAGATGAAAATGCTTCGGGTAAAGACTTTATAATTTTAGGTAATACCAAGACTGGCATATACAGTATGACAAAAGGAGCTACTACAACAATATTATATATAGGAATATATATAGGGATTGTATTCTTAATTTCTAGTGCAGCAGTTCTTGCTCTTCAACAGTTATCAGAAGCTAGTGAGAGCATTGATAGATATAAAGCTCTAAGAAAGATTGGAGCTTCAAGAAAGATGATAAATAAAACCATATTTATTCAAACTTTAATATACTTTGCAATGCCATTAGTATTAGCTATAATTCACTCCATAGTTGGAATTAGTGTAGCTAATGAATTTATATCTCTTTACGGCAATGCAGAGATAGGAGCTTCAGCCACTATAACAGCACTACTGATAATAGCTATATATGGAGGCTATTTCTACGCCACCTATATAGGCTATAAGAATGTAACTAACACTCCAAATCTATGATTTGGNNGTTACTCCAGGGAATGAAATGAATATATTTTTTAGTAGTAAAGGTAGCCATAATGGCTACCTTTATATTTATATTTAACTGATATTACATTAATTATATACTTATACAATTTAATCCTGTAAAATAATATTATGATAGACAAATGGAAAATATAAAAATTTATTTAAAAAGAATGTTAAGGCGGTTTTTGGAAAGTTTTTATAAAAGCTTTTAATTTATAGATGTAGAGGTGGAGAAAATGAAAAAAGTCTTAGTTCTTGGAGGAAGCTATTTTATAGGAAAAGCCATTGTAGAAGCTTTATTAGGTTCTCAGAAAGATTATGAAATTTACACCTTAAATAGAGGAAGCAGAAAAACCGAAGATAAAAGAATTACTAATATAATTTGTGACAGAGAAGATTTAAATGAAATGAAAAAATGTCTTAGTGAGCATGAATTTAATTATATAATTGATGTATCTGGACTTAATGTAAATCAATTAGAAATTCTTCATGAAGCCTTAAATTATGAAAAGTTAGAGAAATATATTTTTATTAGTTCAAGTGCTGTCTATGATGTAGAAAATTATAAAATTCCATTTAAAGAATCATTTATGCTAGGAAAAAATAAATATTGGGGAGATTATGGAACAAACAAAATAGAGTGTGAAGAGTTTTTAGAGGATAAGTATAACTACAGTAATGTTCAGCTTATAATACTACGCCCTCCTTATGTTTATGGAGAAAATAATTATGCAGCAAGGGAAGGTTTTATTTTCCATCATATTATCAATGATAGGCCTATTCTAATTCCTAATGATGGAGAAACTAAAATTCAGTTTATCTACTCTAAGGACCTAGGCAATTTAATAGAAGGATTTTTAGATACAAATCAAGATAATCTATCTATTTATAATGTTGGAAATAGTGAGGCAGTGACCTTTAATACATGGATAGAATTATGTGAGAAGGCTGCTGGCAAAAAAGCAATAAAGTATCATTTTTATTATGAGGAGAAGGGGTATAATGAAAGAGACTTCTTTTCATTTTTTAATTATGACAATGTGCTGGATGTAAAAAAAGTCCATAGTGTATTTAAAGAAGAAACTTCTATGGAGGAAGGCTTAAAGAAGTGTTATCAATGGTATCTTCATAATGGATCCATGGTTATGATGAAAGAACATGTGGTAGAAAAGGAAGAAGAAATTTATCTGAATTACCTGAGGTAGTAGAAAAATTAGGATTATCCCCATATATAATCGATTGTATATCATCTGCTAATGTTGGATATGAGAAGCCTAATCCTAAAATATATTATTATGCATTAAAAAAGCATTGTGGTTATAAGGATATATGGATGGTGGGAGATAGCATTTTGGCAGATGTAAGAGGCCCAGAATATGTTGGAATAAAAGCAGTATTAGTAAGATCTAATACTGAAGAAAATGTTAGATATTACTCAAAGGATTTATTAGGAGTAAAGGAGATCATAAAGTAGTGTTTAGAAGAGTTTATTAATAAAAGGGGTAAGTGGTTATGAATAAAGAAGAAAAGAATCAGTTTATAGTAGATACCATAGCTAAGGTAAATAAGATATTCTCTATTCATGAAAAAATAAAGGATATAGATACATCTTTATTAAAGCTTTATACAGTAGCTGTAGTAGAAGATGGGTATTTTTTTATATTTGATTTATCTGACAATGGTACTTGCTATGAATTTAAAGGTGAATATAAAGCACCTATGATTGTACCAGAAAAAGTGTTGGCCTCCTTTCCACTAGATTTTTATGATATGAAACCTGCAGCGGTAGTATCTAAGGATGCATTTAATACCTTAGAGGGATATATATTTATATTTCATGAGTTTGTTCACTGCTATCAATGGGAGCAAGGAGATAGTGAAATTAAAGAAGAACTAGAAATTGCTAAAATAGCTAAAGAGAAAAAAGATTTTATGTGGGAGATAAATCATCCATTTCCTTATGAGGATAAGGTGTTCATAAATGAAACTTCTAAACTAGAATTTGTGGATAAAAAACTACAATATAAAGATATGGTAGATTATCATAGAGTTATGAAGAACCGTTTAAATCAAATAGACTTTGAATATATGGTATGGCAAGAGTTTATAGAAGGATTTGCTAGATATATTGAAAATCTTATTAGAGAAAAGTTACAAGTAAAATTAAACTCTAATAAATTAGAAAAACCTTTTAGTAGAGTAATCTTTTATGAGCTAGGTAGTAGATCAATAAGTGCTATATTAAAAGAAAATCCTGAGATTAAGGGGAATATTAAATGTATATATGATAAAATTAATATATAGATTTATAGTATTAATAAGGTATAAAGCTAGTTTTATGATAGCTTTATACCTTTTATTTTAATTTATTTTAGACATAACTCTTTTAAATTCGGATATTGCACCACTAAGAGAAATTAAATCTTCATCTGGTAGCACAGATAACTTTTCCTTAAGAAAGCTTTTCATTAAATCCTTTTTGATTTTAAAGACTTCATTGGCTTTTTCTGTTATTTCAATTCTAATAACTCTTCTATCCTTTGGATCTTCATATCTATTAACATAACCACACTCAAGGAGTTTATCTATTATTGGGGTCATATTGGGTTTAGATATACAAAGGTCTCTGGCTATACTAGACACCGATGAAGGTCCATTTTGAGCTAGGTAAAAAACCACTTTTACATGAGATGGTGGAACAACTGTATTTTTCATAAAGTCTTCTAATTTTATAATCTTTTTATGAAGTAACATCATAAGAAGAAAAAAGTCTTCAGATAGTTTAGTTAAATTTTTTTCATCCATAATAAATCTCCTTTGTATGTAGTATTGAATTTCTCTATATTAAAATCGTTAATTAAAAATTAAAAAATCCACAATGAAATAGTTATTGACTTATAATAGTTATGAAACTATAATTAATATATGTTTATAACTGTTATATACTTATAAATAATATAATATCATAATTTATATAAATTAATAAGTATTTTATAAGAATATTATAAATAAAATTTTTTTAAATTGCAAATAAACTGATAAATCGTAAATACTATTTTTAACTATGCTCATAGAGTATAGGTAATAAAGTATTTTGTTTTTAGTTTATTTTTTAGTAATTCATTATTGTAAGAGGGAGTGGAGGAATATGTTCAAGTTAATTAAATATTTAAAGAACTCGGTGGTGCCAATTATCATCATAATTGGATTACTAATTGTTCAAGCAGTCTGTGATCTTTCTTTACCTGACTATACTTCTAATATAGTAAATGTTGGAATTCAGCAGGGGGGAGTAGAAAAAGTTACACCAGAAGTAATTAGAAAGAGTCAATTAGAAAAGTTAGAACTATTTATTAGTGAAGAGGATAAAATAGAAATTAAGAGTAATTATACTTTGTTAGATAAAGATTCTCTTAGTGATGAAGAATACAATAAATATGTGAAGAAGTATCCTTCTTTAGAAAATGAAGGTGTATATAAGCTTACAACTAAGAAAAAGGATAAAGAAACCATTGAAAAGTTAAATGGAATATTTGCAAGGCCAATGTTAGTAGTGCAAGGCTTTGAAAGTGACAGTGAAGAAAGTAAGGCAATGAAAGCAGCAATTATAGCGGAGTTTCCTCCTAATATGGGTATAGATGAAAATGCAGATATATTGGAAGTGATATCACAGTTACCGCAGGAACAGCGAGATACTATGATGAAAGATATAGATAAAAATTTTGAGAACTTACCTAATACTATGATAGACCAAGCAGCTATTAGTTATGTAAAAAATGAGTATAATAATATCGGTATGAATATAGACAAAATGCAAACTAACTATCTTCTTTATACAGGAGGACTAATGATACTTATAGCCCTACTAAGTATGGTGGCTACAGTAACTGTTGGGTTTATTGGGGCTAGAGTGGCGGCAAACCTTGGTAAAAATCTTAGAAGTAAAGTATTTTCTAAAGTTATAGGTTTTTCTAATGCAGAATTAGATAAGTTTTCTACTGCGTCACTTATAACTCGTAGTACTAACGATATTCAGCAAATTCAAATGCTTATGGTAATGCTTTTAAGAGTAGTATTCTATGCACCAATCTTAGGAATTGGTGGAGTAATAAAGGTTTTAAATACAGAAACTTCAATGGCTTGGATTATTGTTGTTGCAGTAGTTGCTATTTCAGTAGTAGTAATTGTTTTATTTACAGCAGTTATGCCAAGATTCAAGAGGGTTCAGAAACTAGTTGATAGGGTTAACCTTGTAACTCGAGAAATTTTGACTGGTATGATGGTAATTCGTGCCTTTAGTACAGAAAGACATGAAGAAAAAAGATTTGATAAAGCAAATAATGATTTAACTAAGAATAATTTATTTGTAAATAGAACTATGGCTTTAATGATGCCAACTATGATGTTGATTATGAATGGAATTACAATTTTAATAGTATGGAATGGATCACATAGCATTGATGCAGGAACCATGCAAGTTGGAGATATGATGGCATTTATTCAATATACAATGCAAATTATAATGGCATTTTTAATGATATCTATGGTTTCAGTGATGTTACCTCGTGCTACAGTTTCAGCTGGGCGTATAGATGAAGTATTATCCACTGAATATGTAGTTAAGGATCCTGTAGCTCCAATAAAACTTGAAGAAGATAAAAAGGGAGTTCTTAAATTTAATAATGTTTCCTTTAAATATCCAAATGCTGAAGAAAATGTTCTAAGTAATATAACTTTTACTGCTATGCCTGGAGAGACTACTGCATTTATTGGTAGTACAGGAAGTGGTAAGTCTACCCTTATTAATCTTGTACCGAGATTTTATGATGTGACTGAGGGAGAAATATTTTTAGATGGAATTGACATTAGGAAAGTAAGTCAACATGATTTAAGAGAAAAGATAGGTTATGTACCTCAAAAGGGAGTGTTATTCTCTGGTACCATTGAAAGTAACTTAAAATATTCATGTAAAAGTATTACAGACCAAGATATGATAAAGGCTGCAGAGATTGCACAAGCCACTGACTTTATTAAAGGTACTAAGGAGAGTTATAATACTGAAATATCTCAAGGGGGTACTAATGTTTCAGGGGGCCAAAAACAAAGACTTTCTATTGCAAGAGCTATTGCTAAAAAACCAGAGGTATATATTTTTGATGATAGTTTCTCAGCTTTAGATTTTAAGACTGATGCGGCATTACGAAAAGCCCTTAAAAAAGAAACATTAAATAGTACAGTTCTAATTGTAGCTCAAAGAATAAGTACGATTCTACATGCAGAGCAGATAATAGTTTTAGAGGAAGGTAGAATTGCAGGTATTGGAACTCACAATGAGTTAATGAAAACTTGTGATGTGTATAAACAAATAGCACTATCTCAACTTTCAAAGGAGGAGTTAGCTAATGAGTAAGGAGCAAAATATGAAAAAAGGACCTATGGGTGGTGGAGGACCTATGGGACGTGGACCAATGGGGGGGCCTGGAGAAAAGGCTAAAAACTTTAAGGGCACCATGAAAAAGCTTATTAGTTATCTTAAACCTTTTACTGCATCCATAATAATTGTTATAATATTTGCCGTTGGAAGTGCTGCTTTTTCAATTATTGGACCTAAGGTTTTAGGTAAAGCTACCACTAACATTTTTAAGGGACTTGTAGGTAAGATAACAGGTTCAGGAGTAGGCATAGACTTTGAATATATAGGAAGAATTTTATTAATACTTTTGATTTTATATATAATTAGTACATTATTCTCTTTTGTACAAGGTTTTATAATGTCAGGAGTTACTCAAAAGGTTTCATATAATCTTAGAAAAGAGATTTCTGAAAAAATTAATAGAATGCCTCTTAAATATTTTGATAATAAGACTCATGGTGAAGTTTTATCTAGGGTAACAAATGATGTAGATACCGTAAGTCAAAACTTAAACCAAAGTATGACTCAAGTTATAACTTCAATTACTACATTAATTGGAGTACTAATAATGATGATTTCAATAAGCGGTATTATGACAGTAGCAACACTTCTTATATTGCCAATATCTATGTTTTTATTATCGGTAGTAGTTAAGAAATCTCAAAAACACTTTAGAAATCAACAGAAGTATTTAGGGAATGTTAATGGTCAAGTAGAAGAAGTTTATGGAGGTCATAATATAGTTAAGGCCTTTAATGGAGAAGAAGAGGCAATTAGAGAATTTAATAAGTTAAATGATAAATTATACGACTCGGCTTGGAAGTCTCAATTTTTATCTGGAATGATGATGCCTATTATGACCTTTGTAGGAAACTTAGGCTATGTAGTAGTATCTATTTTAGGTGGATGGCTGGCTATTAAGAAAACTATTGAAGTTGGAGATATTCAATCATTCATTCAGTATGTAAGATCTTTTAATCAACCTATAGCTCAGTCAGCTCAGATAGCAAATCTAATGCAATCTACAGCAGCGGCTGCAGAAAGAGTTTTTGAATTCTTAGCAGAAGAAGAGGAAGTGCAATTTGCAGAAAACCCTATTAAAATAAAAAATCTGTTATTGTCAGAAGATGAGGGAGAAGAAATTCAAGGTGAAGTAAACTTTGAAAATGTTCACTTTGGATATAAAGAAGATAAGATTATTATCAATGATTTCTCAGCACATGTAAAACCAGGACAAAAGGTTGCTATAGTTGGACCTACTGGAGCAGGGAAAACTACCATGGTTAAATTACTTATGAGATTTTACGATGTGAATAGTGGAGCTATCTTAATAGATGGTCATAATATTCAAGATTTCAACCGTCAAGATTTACGTAGTATATTTGGTATGGTACTTCAAGATACCTGGTTATTTAATGGTTCTATTAAGGAAAATATCAGATATGGTAGACTAAATGCCAATGATGATGAAGTTATTGCTGCAGCTAAGGCTGCCAATGTGGATCACTTTGTAAAAACTTTACCTGATGGATATGATATGATTTTAAATGAAGAAGCTAATAACGTGTCTGCAGGGCAAAAGCAATTACTTACTATAGCTCGTGCAATTCTTGCAGATCCTAAGATTCTAATTTTAGATGAAGCCACTAGTTCTGTAGATACTCGTACCGAGGTTTTAATACAAAAGGCAATGGATAATTTGATGAAGGGTAGAACTAGTTTTGTAATTGCTCATAGATTATCTACTATAAGGGATGCAGATTTAATCCTTGTAATGAAAGATGGAGATATAGTAGAACAAGGAAATCATAATGAGTTACTTGCAGCTAATGGCTTTTATGCAAACTTATATAATAGTCAATTTGAAGATATTAAAGAAGATGTAGTTTAATATCTAAATAAAAAGTAAATAGAGTTTTTTGACTAGGATAGAATTTATTCCATCTGAAGTTTATTGACATAGTTTTTAAGAACTAGCTTAAATTAAGTAAATTAATTTGAGTTAGTTCTTTTTATTTTAGAGATAAGTATAACTTAGTATTTAGGAAATAATAATAGAGTAATTAATTAAATATATAATAAATATAAGTTCATTTAATATATAAATAATTAATAGACAAATATGAAAAAGATGATATAATTACCATTAATAAATGTGTAATATTAAATATGCTAAAAAATAATTATAGTAAACTGAATAAAATTCATGTTTATTAAATATATGGAAGATTAGAAGGAGATTTATCATGAAAGCAAAACAGGTTTTAGATATAGCTCTTTCAGCAGGAGAACTACTTATTAGTAATGGATCGGAATCCTATAGAGTAGAGGAAACTATTGAAAGGATATGTAAAGCATATAATTATAAAAGTGAATGTATAACTACAGGAAAAGGAATTTTTATATCTATTTTAGATGAGGATCAAGAAAAGGTTACATCACTAAAAAAGGTTAGAAGTAAGAGTGTTGATTTATATAGCATAGAGCTAGTAAATAGTTTTTCTCGAAGCATTGAGTCGGAGAAGATTTCCTATGAGGAAGCAATGGAAAGACTAGAAGATATAAGAAAAATGCCTATTTTTAAATTACCCATTAGAGTGTTAGCTGGTGGAATGACTTGTTTTATTTATTCATTATTTTTCAACGGAACAATTTTTGCAGCCTTTATATCTGCGATTATTGGTATGATAATTTATTATATGGTAGATAAGGTATCCAACGTAGGCTTTTTTCAATTTTTTATCTTCTTTTTCTCAGGATTTCTTATAGCTAGTATAAGTATTTTATTTGAAAATATTATAACTATAGTGAACAAGGACAAGATTATACTAGGGTCTATAATGGTACTATTACCTGGTGTAGCCCTTACTAATGGAATAAAAGATATAATTTATGGTGATTTTACATCAGGAATTTCAAAGGTGGGTGAGGCAGTTTTAATAATTACAGCAATTGGTTCAGGAATTGGTACTGCATTAGCCTTTAGAAATTTTCTAGGAATCTTTTAGATATAATATATTTAAGTGAAAGTAGAGGCTATGTTATGATTAGACAAATTGTTTTAGCGTTTTTTGGAAGTGTATTTCCGGCCATATTATTTAATATAGATAGAAAAAAATTAGTTTGGGCTGGGATTTCAGGAACTCTTGCATGGATAAGCTATTTAATAGTGTTCACCTATGGAGGAAGTGTAATTATTGCTACTTTTATGGGGGCATTTGTAGTAGGAGTTTATAGTGAAGTAATGGCAAGAAGGTTAAAGGCTCCAAGTATGCAGTTTTCAATACCAGGAATATTCCCGTTAGTACCAGGAGTTATGGCCTATAACACAGTATTATATATAGTAGCTCAAAATTATGACCTTGCTTATAGCAGTGCAATGAAAACTATTATAGTAGGTGGAGCTATTGCCTTTGGAATGATGTTATCTTCAACTACTTATAAATTTTTTAGCAAAATTCAAAGAGATATAGAAACAAAGAAAGTAGCATAAAATAAAATATTAGGCTATGTTTTAAACTGTTGTTAAAACATAGCCTATATTTAAATTAAGTTAAAATTTATACTTAATTATTGAGCCTTCTTTTCGCTTTCCTTGTTATTTTCAGGGTTACACTTATTATCACACTCTGGTTTTCTCATATGCTTTCCAGGAGTCTTTGTATCTTGTTTTTTCTCATCAGTTTCGTTTAGAGTTGGTTTCTTTTCCTCTTCTTTAGGAGCTTTTTCATTCTCAGGCTTAGACTCACTTATAGTTTGCTTCTTTTCATCAGTTTTTTTTGTCTTTTCTTCTTCCTCAATCATAGTTGGTTTCTTTTCATCAGTGGGTTTTTCATCCTTAGTTTTTTCTGCTGGAGTCTCTATAGTAGTCATTTTTTCACTATTAGAATCCATTGCTATATTATCATATCCAAAGGCTACAGTAGAAGAAGTCATGATGGCACCAACTAATGTTAGCATAATTAAAGATTTTTTCATTGTAATACACCGTCCTTTTAAAGTATTTACTTAAATTCTTAAGTATGAGTATATTTGATGAGAATAACAAGAATAAGGATAAGCTATTGAAAAATAAAAGGTTTAAGAAAACTCGACCTTAGTTTATCCTTAGAAAGAAAAAAATATGTTATTAAAAATTTTCCATTAAAAATGTGGATAATAATAAATTAAAAGTAAATTTGAAAATTATAGTTTTTATGTTATAATGAAGTTAATTTAATAATTATTTAGCTAGGGGTGCCTAATGCTGAGAGAAGCAATAATTGCTTTAACCCTTGAACCTGATGTGGATAATGCCATCGAAGGAAAGCTTTAAAAGATTTTAATAATAGCTTATTTATAAAAATATTTATAAATATTTGTTTTATGAATTCATCCAAAGGCTTACCTTGTGTAAGCCTTTATTTTTTTAGATAAGAATTAATAAAGGTTTGTAAAAAAATATGTAAGCAATTATTTTCTCCTAAAGAAAGGCGCTAAATTATTAAATTAAATAATTATTGTACTTAGGGAGGAAGAAAGTATGAATTTTACAACACAAATGGATGCCGCTAGGAAGGGCATTGTAACAAGAGAGATGGAGATTGTAGCTAAGTCAGAGAATATGGATGTTCAAGAGTTAAGGGCATTAGTAGCGGAAGGGAAGATAGCTATACCTGCTAATAAAAATCATAAATCTCTTGTACCACAGGGAGTAGGACAAGGTCTTAAAACTAAAATAAATGTAAATTTAGGTATATCCAAAGATTGTGATGACATAGATAAAGAAATGGAAAAGGTAAAAGTTGCTTTAGATATGAAAGCAGAGGCTATTATGGATCTTTCTAATTATGGAAAAACTGCAAAGTTTAGAGAAAAGTTAGTAGAAATGTCTACAGCGATGATTGGAACAGTACCAATGTATGATGTAGTTGGCTTTTATGATAAGGAATTAAAGGATATCTCTGTAGATGAATTCTTTAAAGTCGTAGAAAAGCATGCACAGGATGGAGTAGATTTTGTAACTATCCATGCAGGACTAAACAGGGAAACTATAAATACTTTTAAAAGAAATAAGAGGATTACTAATATAGTTTCAAGGGGAGGATCTCTTTTGTTTGCTTGGATGGAATTAAATCAGAGAGAAAATCCATTCTATGAGTATTTTGATAGATTATTAGATATATGTGAAAAATATGATTTAACTTTAAGCTTAGGAGATGCATGTAGACCAGGTTCAATAGCTGATGCCACAGATGCTTCACAAATTAAGGAGCTTATGGTATTAGGTGAGCTTACAAAGAGAGCTTGGGAGAGAAATGTACAAGTTATAATTGAAGGTCCAGGGCACATGGCTATAAATGAAATAGAAGCTAATATGTTACTTCAAAAAAGACTTTGTCATGGAGCACCATTTTATGTTTTAGGACCTTTAGTTACGGATGTAGCTCCAGGTTATGATCATATAACTTCTGCCATTGGTGGAGCTATTGCAGCAAGTTATGGAGCAGACTTTTTATGTTATGTAACTCCAGCAGAACATTTAAGACTTCCAAACTTAGATGATATGAAGGAAGGTATAGTAGCAGTAAAAATTGCAGCTCATGCAGCGGATATTGCTAAAGGAATTAAAGGTGCATCGCAGTGGGATAATGAAATGAGTAAGGCAAGACAGGAACTTGATTGGGAGCAGATGTTTACCTTAGCTTTAGATGAAGAAAAGCCAAGAAAATATAGAAAAGAATCTACACCTCATCATGAAGATAGTTGCACTATGTGTGGTAAAATGTGTTCTATGAGAAATATGAACAAGATTCTTAGTGGAAAAGATATTAACCTTTTAAGAGAAGATGATTAATAATTAATAAAAGGACACTATTAATTATTAAGCTTTCATTGGTAGTTTAAGCTTAGTAATTTTAAGAGTGTCCTTCTTTATATAATTTTATGTTTAATTAACTGAATAATATAATTAATAATAAAGGAATAACTGTTTTAAGTTTAAATTATTAATATATATCTGCAGCTACTAAGTTCACTGAATCTATTGAATTTAGCGTTAATTCATCTTCTAAGGTATTTATCAATGTAACTTTATCTCTTCCAGATTCTTTAGAGCTATATAATTGTTTGTCTGCAATTTCAATCATATAGTCAGTTGACCTAAGAGAGGAAAGGTTTCCATAGACCCCGCCAATACTAACAGTAATTACAGAACTATCATTATCATGAGTAGATTTTATTTTTAAGTCCTTCACTTTACAACTGATTAGATTACCTAGATAAATAGCTTCATCATAGGTTAAATCCTCAGCAAAATATATAAATTCTTCTCCACCGTATCTACCACAAAAATCGTGACGGGAGGTAGAAATGCCCTTTAAACATTGAGCAATACTAGCAAGACATTTATCACCATGCATATGTCCCCAATAATCATTATATAATTTAAAGTTATCCACATCGATCATAAATAAAACCATATTATTTTTATTGAGTTTAGAATATTTCCATAGTCTACTAAACATTTGGTCAATGGCATGTCTATTTGAAATTTTAGTAAGAGAATCTTTCAATGCTTTAAACCTTAAATTCTTATTCTCATTTTTCATATATTGTAGCCTTTTATTTTGGGATTCTATTTCCATTTCTAGTTTTTGATTTACTATTTTAATTTGTTCTAACTCATCAGCTTCTATAGCATGATTACATTGAATTCTTATAATTTCTAGTTTGGATTTCATGGTAGATGAAGAAACTTCTTCCTCTGAAAGGTGATACTGCCTGTAATATTCTAATGCCGTTTTAAAATCTCCTAATGATTCGTAGTAGTTAGAAAGTTGCAAATGCATTTTGCTAAGCTTATTTTTGGAATTAAGTTCCTTAGCACAATGTATAGCTTTATTTATATATTCTATAGCATCACAAGAAGAAGTAGAAAGCTTTAAAAAACCAATGTTAAAGTATAAGTCTATGATATAGAATTTGTTGCTAATGGTTTCTAAGTGTTCTAAGGATTTATTATAGTATTCCATGGCTTTATCAAACTCTTTATTTTTAAAGTGAATGAAACCAATATTATTTTCTATTTCACCTAGAAGTATAAAGTTATTAAATTCAATAGCTATATTATAGCTTTCAAAAAATATTTTTAAAGCTTTATGGTAATTATTCTTCTCTAGAAGAACTTGTCCTATATTAAATAAAATAGATGCAGAGAGTGAAGTATAATTAAACTTTTTAGCTTTAGCTAAAGCTTTCTCATAATATTTCAAGGCTTTATTATATTGAGTAGTTATCCTGTGAATCTCTGCCATATTATTAAGGGAACAGGTGTGAATAAAGCTATGTTTATCATCAATGCACATATCTAGAACTCTAAGACAATTTATTAAAGAATCCTCATAAAGTCCAACGTGAAAATATGCGCAACTTAAAAGATTTAAAGCTACAACAATGCCTTTCTCTTCATTTAATTCCATAAATATATCTAGAGCATGATAACCATATTCTACCCAGTTGGCAAAGTTTGATAATGATCTGTAAATTAAAGCAAAATTAATAAAGCAATACCCCATTGCAGATTTATTATTAAACGCTTCAGCTAATTTAAATGCTTCTTTTGTTATTTCATAAGCTTTTCTAGGATCGCTATGTACAATAGTGTTTCCATCATCAATAAGTTTAAAAAGTTCTTTTGAGTTATTATCCATACTAAACAACCTACTTTTCTTAGAATAGTTTAATTATAATTTGAATTTAAACTTATAACTGAGTAACCAATGCATTTTTAACCTCATGGTTACAATAATATAATAACATAAAATTAGATGAAAAATAATATAAAATTATATGATATATAAAAATTACTTAGAGAATTTAAGTAATATAAACCTAAAAAAGTAATTATGTGTTACATTTAATTTACTTGTTATTAATCACAATATTTTTTTAATCTTTCAAAATCTAGAATAACTATTTTTTTAGATGTGCTTGCTAATATTCCTTGGGATTTTAACTCGTTAAGAACTCTAGTAACGGTAACTCTAGAGCAGCCGATTAAATTTCCTAATCCTTCATGGGTAAGCGGAAGACTTAATTCAATTGGATCATTACTTTCAGAATAATTATTTATAGTTTGAGCAACAATTCTACAAAGAGCAGAGCAAATTTGAGCTCGTGGTGATCTCTTTAAAAGGTCTCCCATCTGAAATAAAGAAATTTGATATTTTCTTAATATACTTTGAAGAAAATACTCATAATTTTTAGGGTTATCATTTAAATAATTATATAAAGTTTCATTATCAATAAATGAGATTGAAGTATCTTCTAATGTAACTGGAGTAATGCCAATATGAGAGTGATGAAATAAACTTTCTTCCCCATATATTTCTCCTGGTATTAAAAAAAATAAAATTTTTTCAAGACCATTTTTAGTATAGATACAAACTTTTACTTTTCCTTTAGTAACTATTGAGAGCTTACCCCCAGGAAAGTAATCTATATGTTCATTTTTTTTATAATGTTTTATAATTCCTAAAGGAGCAAGTTCTTCAAGAAAAAAGCTTCTCATTTTTTCTTGTGGAATATGTTTAAAGTATTCTTCATACATATATTAAATCATCCTTTCCAATTTGATAGGGTAATAGGTAATGTTTATGTTAAATCTTAAAAAAAGTTCATAGTATAATATAATTCCTCATATTATAGGAATTATTTTTAAACTAAATTCTATCCATTAGTATTATTTTATATATTATGCAATAGAAATAGAGATGTCAATAAATTTAAATATAATTTTAGTTTATTGCAATAAAAAATCTATCAAATAAATGATAGATTTTTCTACTTGTATTATTATAGGATATTCATATACTTTTTCCAGTCTCCATGATGAATATAGATTGCATGGGAATTAAAGTTTTTATCATTGCCATCTACGTATTTATATACATAACAATTTTCAATGGCCTTTGTTTCAAGATTTTTGACATTTATAGTAGTTCTTATATATTCATTGATTGATATATCTTCAAAGGATCTGAACCCCTCCATTTGATCTAAGGAAACTATATCTTCATAAAAATCTTTTAGTGCCATAATTTCTCCAATAACAGTATCGTCTCCATCTAGTAAAGCAGGGTATCCCTTGTGAGAAAGGTGGAAGAGTTTCCCTTTTATTTCTCCTAGAGAAGCTGGAGGTACTTTATTTTTTAAGTATTTATCATAGTTAAAGAAACCTTCTCTTAAGCTTCCATATACAAATACTTTTTTTTCTTCTGTTGGGTATGTCATTAGCAGATTGTACCTCCTATAGTTTTAATGTCTTCATCTCCATTATTAACTAGGGCTTCTATACAAAGCTCAAGACATTTTGAAATATCTTGAAGATTCATATAAGGGGTATTTGGCTTTGTAACAACTTGATTTGGTATATATGGAACGTGAATAAATCCACCTTTCATATGAGAGTACTTTTTATCGATAAGATAAAGTAATCCATACATTATATGGTTACAAACGAAGGTTCCAGCAGTATTAGAAATTGCAGAAGGATAGCCATTATCTACCATGTTTTTAACCATTGCTTTTATAGGTAAGTTAGAGAAATAAGCATTTTCTCCATCTTCTTTAATTTTTATATCTATTGGTTGATTTCCTTCGTTATCTTTAATTCTAGCATCATCTATATTAATAGCAACTCTCTCTGGCATAACTGCAAATCTACCACCTGCTTGTCCGATGCAAATAACTGCATCGGGGTTATGATTTTTGATAGAGCTTTCAAGGGCCTCTATTGATTTATTAAAGACAGTAGGAATTTCTACCTTTATAACTTCTACGCCAGCAATATTATTAGGAAGTAATTTTACTGCTTCAAGAGCTGGATTTATAGGTTCTCCTCCAAAGGGATCAAAACCACTTATTAAAACTTTCATATATATATTTAATGAAGCATTAGCTTCATTAAAATTCACCTCCTTTAGTTATATCTTATATAAATTTTTAAAATGCTAAGAAATACATTAAAACTATGTGTGCTATTAGTAATGTCATAGCCACAGGAAATTGACGTTTAATAATTGCATTTTTGTCGTCTATTTCTAGAAGAGCTGCAGGCATAATATTAAAATTAGCTCCCATTGGTGACATTAATGTTCCACAATATCCAGCAGTAAGAGCTAAGGCACCAGCAACTACTGGATTAGCCCCCTGTGCAAATACAAATGGAATTCCAATACCAGCAGTGATAACTGCAAATGCAGCAAAGGCATTTCCCATAATCATTGTAAAGATAGCCATACCAATGCAGTAAGCAGCTACTCCAATTAAAAGATTTCCTTCAGGTATGAAGCTTGATATACCATTAGCAATAACAGTACCAACTCCAGCAGCTGTAAATAGTGAGCCTAATGCAGTAAGAAGTTGAGGTAAGATACTTTTTAAGTTTTCCAGATTGAGTTTTAGCAAACTCTCCATCAAGGGGTTTGGTAGGTAGCATTTTAACTTGCTTAGAAACGGTCAAGCAACCTAAGGCTATTATTAAAATCCCAACTATATTAGCTGGGATATAAGGTCCAGCTATGAATATAATACCTAGAATTGACCAAAATATTGAAGTACCAATTCTAGCTTTATGATCTTTATTTGTAAATGTATAAACTGATAGGGAAATCATTAGGAAGCCCACTAAGGCATAAAAGATTTCCAATAAAAAATTTGATAGTGCTGCCATATCCATAATCGATTCCTCCTTTAATTATCTTTTTTAGAATATTTCTTAATTAATGATTTATCTAATAAATGATTTTGTACTAATACCATTATAAATAGTATTACAGCTATTGGGATAGAAGCTTTAGCTACATCAAGAGCATCTACTACATAGCCTTGTTCCTGAAGTGTACTGGTTATTAGAAGTACTCCTGAGCTAGCCATAAATAAGTTTTGTCCAAAGAAGTTACCATAGTTGTCCATAGCTGCAGAAGAAGCCTTAATTCTATCCTCATCTTCCTTATCAATTTCTCCAAAGTTACTAACGGCAGCACCTTGTGCCATAGGGTTAACAAGAGGTCTAACAAATTGAGGATGTCCACTCATTCTAATAGAAAGGGCAGCTGCCACTTGTCTAACTAGGGCATAGACACTTAATAGCTTTCCAGCAGAAAGAGATTTAGCATTACTTATAAGAGTTGCAGCTCTTTCTTTAAGTCCATATCTTTCACACATACCAATTACAGGTAATGTTAATATGAATAATGTTATGGCTCTTTGAGATACAAAAGTTTGTCCTAGAGTAGTCAATATTTCGTTAATACTCAAACCAGCAACGAGTCCTGTTAAAACCCACGCAGAAAGAACTACAGCAATAGTATCGAGTTTTAACGTAAAACCAATGATAACAATTATAATACCGATTAATTTGATCATTATTATCCTTCCTCCCATGAATTTATATAATTTTTTAAAATTATACACTATTATGAAAAGTAAATATGTATACAGGTATACAAAGAAAGGATAAATATTAGATATAGATGAGGTTGATTGGATAAAAATAAAATTTAATTATTAAGCATGAATAACTATTTTTATCCATATTGTATTAGTATTTGTAGTATGATAATATTAGTCTAGTAAAATGGAATAATTAATATTTATAGCATATTTTTAGGGAGATGATAAGAGTATGGGAAAAATTATACTTACCATAGTAATAACAGTATTGATGCTCCTATTTGCAATTTTCTATTTTGGAGGTATCATATTTGTTACTTTTGCAGAAGGAATAAAGTTATTGCCAATAATTTTGCTTTTAATTGCCATAGGTATAGCAGGAGCAATTATTTATAATATGATAGAAAGAATAAAGGAAATAAAAGGAGGAGACGAAAATGATATTAGTAAATACTAATTACATTGCAGGAAAAGAATTAGAAATGTTAGGGATGGTTAAAGGCTCAGTGGTGTGGTCTAAAAATATTGGTAAGGACATTCTTAGTGGGCTTAAAACTGTTGTAGGCGGAGAGATAAAAGGCTATACAGAAATGATGAATGAAGCTAGAGGAATAGCTACAAAGCGTATGGCTGACGAAGCAGAAACTATGGGTGCTGATGCTATAGTAAATATAAGGTATGCAACAAGTTCAATAATGAATGGTACATCTGAAGTTATTTGTTATGGAACCGCAGTAAAATTTAAATAAAATTTATCTGAGATAGACTGAGTCAAATAAAAGGTTTTGACTCAGTCTTTATTTATTGTAAAAATAATGTTTTAATACCACCTTTAAAGCAGGACTACTAATATTCCTATAGCTTGTATATTATATTAATGTAATTTTAAATAGAGCCTAGAAATAAAAAGTTTATATCTTTTTGTATAAATAAGCGTATATAAATAAAGGATATTTCTTAAGATATAGATATTAAGATTTAAAGTATGAGTAGAGAGTTACTACGTTCTTAGATAACAATCTTCCCTAAAGGACAACGACTTCTTAGTAATCTTCAGTGGGAGAAAACTCCATCTGAAGCAAAGAACTCTATTTATATGAAATATGGAGGTATATATATGAAAATGAATAAATTAAAATTGTTATGTGGTACTTTAGTTTTAATTACGGTGGTACTTTTTTCAGGGTGTAATAATATAAATGCAGGTGAAAGTGAAAAAGAGGAGGAAACTGTTGAAGTAGGAAATACAGAAAATCAAGATAATGATGAAATTTCAGCAAGCACAGAAGATAAAGGGGAGATTATTAAAAAACCTAGTGATTCTGCGAGGGAGCTTGAGTTTAAGGATAGTTATGAAAGATCTCCATATTATAATTCAAGTAAAAAATACCCTATTAGCACTATTTGCAAATCAAAAGAATGTTTAAAGGAGCATGAAGGTAAAGTAAAAGGACTTACTGTAAGTATGCTGTCATGTGTAAATGAAAACCGTGAAGTAGATGCAAGCAAATATGATGATGAGTTTTTTTCTAAAAAAGCTTTAATTATTGTAACACTAGATGAATCAAGTGGATCTGTGAGACATAAAGTAAAAAAGGTAATTAAAGAGGGCAATGAAATTTCTATAGCAATTGAGAGAATGGTTCCTGGAATTGGAACTGCAGACATGGCAGAATGGAATATATATATTGAGTTAAATACTGAAGATGTAGATGAAAATGATATAGTGAATCTTGGTTTGATTAAAGGTCTAAAATAGTTTTTAAATTTATGGTGAGTATGTAATTATATTAATATTCATGCTCACTATTTTCATGTAATTATTTATAGTTAATATTTCTTTTATAGTTGAAAATTATAGAAAAGGTGAATTACTTTAAAATAAATGCGCTATAAAGATGGAAAAAGGTATATAATAAAAGGTAGAGTAAATTTATTGAAAAAGGAAGAAATTTTAATTAGGAGAATTGTGAGAATGAAGTTTGATTTAGAGTTGAGAGAGATAAAGGATATATGTGGAAATGTTATTTTTAATAGAGCCATGGATATGTACCTTAGAAATAAAGTTAGAAGTATAAGGATCAATGAAAACTCTATAAATATATTATCAGTTACAGCCATAGTACAGTCAGCCTATGATGTAAATAATTATAAAACTAGTGTACTTATAAATAATAGAAATTTTAAATTATATCCCAACTGTAGTTGTGAAGCTTTTACACAATATCATATGTGTAAGCATGTAGGAGCTGTACTTATAAAGTTAAATAAGGAAGGTGTAAGAGGCAGGGGTATAAATATTCCTAAGTCTGGAGAAGAAGAGCTTCTTGAAACCTATAAAAGCACCTTTGACAAGGCTATTAGAGGAGTTGAGAAGGAATCTCTAAATATGGATATTACCTTAGTGGTAGAGGATGAGCACTACGGAAGTAAGAAAAAAAGTTTTTATTTAGAGTTAAAGATAGGAACTAGTAGATTATATGTGGTAAAAAATATTCGTGAACTTATGGAGTGCATGTATACAAGTGGTGGAACTATTAATTTTGGAAAAGAGCTTCAGTATAACAACACTAAATATATGTTTAAAGATAAGGATCAAGAAATCATGAATATTATAAAGGAAATTTATGATTTAAATTTAGAAGTAATGAATAGGGTATATACTAATCGTTCTATATTCTTTAGTGGAAAAAGGGTATTTCTTTCAGAAGGTCAACTTAAAAATATTCTAGCCATTAAAAATGGGAAGACTATCAATTTAGATTATAAGGGAGAGCATTATAAAGATATAACTGTTTCATTAGGAAACATGCCTACTAGTTTTTATATGTTTATGAAGGGAGATAATCTAAATATAGATATGAATGGTGAAATGTCACAGGCCATTTGTGAGAATACAGGACTTTATTATTTAAATAATACTTTATATCTATTGTCTGAAAAGGAAAAAAGTGATTTTATCCCACTTCATAGAGCATTTACAAAATCAAAAAATAATACTATATCCTTTAAAAAAAATAGTATTAATGATGTGGCGAATTTTCTTTTACCTAAATTAAAGAGTATTACCCCCATTGTTATTAAAGATGAAAGTGTAAAGAAACTTATAAAGGAGGAGCCTTTAGTAACAGAATTTTATTTAGATAAGGATAAAGATAGAGTAACTTGTGATGTGAAATTTAATTATGGAGAAGAAAGCTTTTATTATAATTTAGAAAATGAAAGTAAAAATATCAAAGATGAAAATCAGCAATTATTAAATGAAAAAGAAGTGGGAGTATCTGAAGATATAGTTATTAGAGATCTAGTGAAGGAAAGAAAGACTATAGAGAAGCTTTATGGACTTGGATTTAAAAATATAGATAAAAGTTTTTATATTGAAGATGAGGATGAATTAGTAGAGTTTTTAACCTATGGTGTGGAGGAATTAGCTGAGGTAGGAGAGGTTTACTACTCTGATAGCTTTAAGGATATAAAAATATTAACGCCTAAATCCTTTAATTCTAGCATTCGATTAAATGATTTAGATCTTTTGGAGTTTAATTTCAATATTGAAGGAATTTCTAAAGAAGAATTGAAGGCAACTTTAACTTCAATTAAACAGAAGAAAAAATATTATAAACTAAAGAATGGTTCTATAATTCCACTTCAGGGCAGTGAATTTAAAGATATTTATTCTGTTATTGATAACTTTGACATATCAATTTCAAAGTTAGCTAGTGGAAGTGTAGAAATACCTAAGTATGCATCCTTATATATAGATGAAAAGATTAATAAGGGGGCATTGAATTTTATCACAAGAAATAAAGGCTTTAAAAATCTTATAGATAATATAAAAGATGTAAAAAGTAATGAATATAGAGTTCCAGGAGAACAAGGTGCAGTATTAAGAACTTATCAAGAAATTGGATTTAAGTGGTTTAAAACCTTATCTCAATGCGGATTTGGTGGAATTCTAGGAGATGAAATGGGACTTGGTAAAACCCTTCAAGCTATAACATTTATAAATTCGGAAAAACTAGAAGGAAATTTGAAAAATAAGGCGCTAATAGTATGTCCTACTTCATTAGTTTATAACTGGGTTATGGAATTTGAAAAATTTTCTAAGGACCTAAGGATTGTAGCCGTAAGTGGAAGTAAAGCAGAGCGAGAAATATTAATAGAAAATATTGAGGAGTACGATGTAATAATTACGTCTTATGCATTAATAAGAAGGGATTTTGAATATTATGAGAAGATGAAATTTGATATTTGTATTATTGATGAAGCACAATATATTAAGAATCCAACTTCTTTAAATGCAGAATCTGTGAAGTCAATTCAAGCTAAGAGTAAATTTGCTATGACAGGAACCCCAATAGAGAACTCACTTACAGAACTTTGGTCTATATTTGATTTTATAATGCCTGGATATTTAAAAACCCATGGAAAGTTTAATAAAAACTTTGAATTGCCTATAGTAAAAGAAAAGGATGATAAAGCTTTAGAGGAATTATTGAAGCTTATAAAACCATTTATTTTAAGAAGATTTAAAAGGGATGTAGCTCTTGAACTACCACCAAAGATAGAACATAAAATAGTGGTGGATATGACTTCAGAGCAGAAAAAACTATACTATTCTTATGTAGATGCCTATAAAGATGAGATGGAGCAAGAAATAAAGGAAAAAGGCTTTAACAAAAGTAGGATGAAGATATTATCACTTATTACTAGACTTAGACAAATTTGTTGTGATCCAGCTTCCTTTATAGAAAATTATAAAGGCGATAGTGGAAAGTATCACGCTCTTTATGACATTTTAGAAGAAGCTTTAGAGAATAATCATAAGGTACTATTATTTTCTCAGTTTACTACAATTCTAGGGAGTATAAGAGAAAAGTTGAATAAAAAGGGAATAAACACTATGTATTTAGACGGTTCTGTTCCATCTAAAGATAGGATGAATTTAGTTAAAGAGTTTAATGAGGGGGAACCATCAGTATTTTTAATTTCTTTAAAGGCTGGGGGAACAGGACTTAATCTTACATCAGCTGATATGGTAATACATTTTGATCCTTGGTGGAATCCAGCAGTGGAAGAACAGGCTGAGGATAGAGCACATAGAATTGGACAAAAGAACACTGTGGAGGTAATAAAACTTATAGCCAAGGGAACTATCGAAGAAAAAATTTACAACATACAAGAAAAGAAAAAAGAAATCATAGATAAAGTAATAGATGGAGAAGAACATACGGAATTAGCCTTATCCTCTATGAATGAAAATGAACTAGAAGAGTTATTTTCATAATAAAACTCTATCTAAAAAGTATTTACTACAGTGTATTTATAAGAGTTAATTACCAATTAATTATATTTAGATAATGAAATTTTTAGTTTGTCGAAATAAGTCATTGAAAATACAAGAGATATGAAGTATAATTGTATTGTGAACAATAGTGTTTAGATATAAGGTACTTAAAACTTACAACAGGAGAATTTAAAGGTTAAGAATTATCTTAGCCTTAATTATATGTTATGTAATAAATATATTAAGAAGTATTTTGCAAGGTTAAGAATTTTCTAACCTTGCATTAGTACTTAAATAGACAATTTAATTTAGGAGGGAGATACTACATGGGTAGACAAAATGCACTAGGTGAAGAAAAAATCACAAAATTATTACTTAAGTTTTCTATACCAGCCATCATTGGTATGCTGGTTAACGCATTATACAATATTATAGATAGAATGTTTATAGGACACATTCCAGAGGTAGGAAATTTAGCAATTACAGGTATTGGAGTAACTATGCCAATATCAACTATTATATTAGGGTTTGGCATGTTAGTTGGAATAGGTACTGCTACTACTATTTCCATAAGATTAGGACAAAATAAGAAAGAAGAAGCAGAGAAGATTCTAGGAAATGCTTTTACTTTAATTATAATCATTAGTTTAGCTATAACAGCTATAGGCTTAATCTGGGGAAAGGATATACTAAGAATGTTTGGAGCTAGTTCAAACACCCTAGTATATGCTGAAGATTACATGCAGATTATATTTATAGGTACTATATTTAACATGTTAAGTTTTGGGCTTAACCATACCATAAGAGCTAGTGGTAGTCCTAATATAGCTATGGCATCTATGCTCATAGGTGCGATTACAAATATAATTCTTGACCCAATATTTATATTTTTACTAGGAATGGGAGTTAAAGGAGGAGCTATAGCCACAGTAATAGCCCAAATTGCTTCAGCTATATGGGGAGTAAGTTTCTTTTTAAGGGGAAATGCTAATCTTAGAGTTAAAGTTAAAAACTTTAAGCTAGAAAAAAAGCTGATACTAGCTATATTTGCTATAGGCATGTCGCCATTTAGTATGCAAATTGCTGCAAGTATAGTTCAGGTAATATCAAACAATGCTTTAAGGAGTTATGGTGGAGATTTAGCCATAGGAGCAATGACTATAATAAGTAGCATAACTATGATAATTCTTATGCCGATTTTTGGATTAAATCAAGGAGTACAGCCTATTATTGGATATAATTATGGAGCTAAAAAATATGATAGAGTTAAGGAGGCTATAAAGTATCCTCAAATAGCAGCTTTAATTATTGCTACCATAGGATTTTTAATGGTAGAACTTATTCCAGGAGTTTTAGTAAAGTCATTTAACTCAGATCCACATCTACTTTCAATAACAAAGTATGGAATGAGAATTTTCCTTTCTATGATTATTTTTGTAGGGCCGCAGATTATAAGAACTAATTACTTTTCTTGTATTGGAAAAGCTAAGAAATCCATGTTCTTAAGTTTATTAAGACAAGTAATACTTTTAATACCATGTATTATAATTCTACCTTTGATACCACTTCCTAATGGAGAAACTCTTGGATTAACAGGAGTATGGTTGGCAGGACCAACTAGTGATTTTATATCTGTTATAATCACTAACTTTATCTTTAAACATGAAATAAAGAAGTTAGATAATCCTAACTTAGAAGATGGAGAAGTTATGGGAGAGGCAATTTAAGTTTCTTAATTTAGATAAATGAAAAAACTGTTATCATAATAGTATGTTAACAGTTTTTTTATACTAAGAAGACTTTATATTGTAAAGCATGTTTTAATTACACCTCATGTATTTTAAACTATAGCAGTTCCACCTTCAACAAGGATATGTTGAGAAGTTACATAGCTAGATGCATCTGATGAAAGATAGATAATTGTTCCATTAAGTTCACCTTTTTTACCTGGTCTTCCAGCAGGAGAAATAGCATTGTAAGCTCTAAGGAAAGGCTCATGTTTAAATAGAGTATTTTCTGTCATCTCAGATTCAAAAAGGCCAGGACCTATAGAATTAACTGTAATATTATCTTGCATATAGCTTGCAGCCATACCCATAGTTAAGCCTCTAACAGCTGCTTTAGAAGTATTGTAGGAGTGACGGAAGAGAGAAGGATCTTTGTCTGCAATAACCGCATTTATAGAAGCTATGTTAACAATTTTACCATATTTCCTGTCTCTCATATGAGGAACTACATATTTACTCATTAAGAAAATTCCTTTAACGTTAATGTCCATAACTTTATCCCAAGCTTCAACAGACATGTTTTCAACAGAACCGGCAGTTGCAACTCCTGCGTTATTAAGAAGGATATCAATTTGTCCAAAGTGCTTCATAACTTCGTCTATTGCTGCTTTAACACTTTCTTCATTAGCAACATCACATTGAACAGCTAGAGCTTTTCCACCATTATTTTCAATTTCTTTAACTACATTATCAAGTTTATCTTTTCTTCTTGCAAGTAGTGCAACACTAGCTCCATATTCAGAATAAGCTCTAGCGGCATCAGCTCCTAGTCCACTAGAAGCACCTGTAACTATAGCAACTTTACCAGTAAGATTGAATAAATTGTTCATAACATCAAATCCTTTCTAAAATATAAATATATTGTAAATATTATCAATAAACAAATATTATTAATGTATATTTACTTGCTATAATAATATAGTAGCATACCTTCAACATATTGTAAATTAATTAATTATTTAACCAGAGCTTTAGCATGAAAATTCCAGTAAAATTTTTATTTTTACTTTAATTGTAATCTATTCAAGCTAATTAAAGGACTGGTAAGTCCA